>JAWODZ010000190.1:0-19689 GCA_046483025.1 bacterium | reverse complement strand
GGTAGTGTTCATCAATAAATTCTCTTATCCAGTAAATACCCCAGTATTCTCCGTTTAAATAAAGAGATACTGGCTTATAGGCTGAAGTTAGTCCTCCAATTTCATAGAGCAGGGTATGGGTCAGAGCATCTGTAATATGAGCATAATTTGAGTCTCCGGTAGGCTGGTCAGCTGAAGGAGCATAAAGAACTAACCGCTTAAAACGATCTATATCCGGTTTTTGGGCAAATAAAGGATAATGGAGGGCTGAGAGACCATAATCACCCCGAAAGTAAATACGAAATCCCTTTTTTTTACATTTGCGGGAGGAACAGCCATGTATTCGTATACCTGCAGGGACAGAGAATTGTACTTCACCCTCTTCGAGGAGTGTAAGCCATATTTTTCGTTCCCAGTCTCGGCCTTTTTTTAAAGGATTTCTGTAAATTCCTTTGGAATGATGCCAAAAATTATCCGGTGGAGTGATAACCGACAATACGGGAAGTTTTGGTTTTTCCTTTACGATATAAGTGTGGTAAGTAACCGGTGACACTGCTTTTCCCTGTCTGAAAACCTGAGCTTTAACTACACAACTGTTTTTCAGGGTCAATTCGCCGTTACACACATCACTATCAGCAGTCACATTATTGCCGTCCATGGTATAGCAGATTTTACCGTCCTGGGAATTTTTTGTCAGATGTATTGTTACTGGTGAGTCATACATACCCTCTGCAGGAGTGATGTTAAGAGAACAGGTATACTTAAGGATATTGGCATACCCCGGAGTAGGAGAGAGCTGGCAAAATGCCGTATCTTTCCCATCCGGATAACGGCCAAAAGAGACATCAGTTAATTGCGGGCCAAAAGATATACTGTCAGCGATTTTTCCTTCAGTATTGAAAAGGCCTATCCATTCTCCTCCATTGGATAACCTGAAATTCAGATGACGTTCTCCCTCGTCCGGTTCTCCATCAGCCCATACTAAAAGAAATTCCTGTGCAGGGATGCTGGAACCTGGAGGCAGTACTGCCTTTTGAGAGTCTTCCCTGTCATCAGAGAGAGCCCATCCTGAGAGATTAATTGTCTCTTCACTGCAGTTGTAGATCTCAATCCAGTCATCATTATCCCCGGATTCATCAGTGGCACCTGAATAATTACTGGCAAGAAATTCATTAATTACCACTTCTTGAGCAGAAATGATATTAATGGTTGTTATAAGAAAAGTGAAAAAAATTGTTCGTGATAATGATGACATATTTTATATATAAAGATAATTGTATTATTTTCCGAAATACCTAAGACATGAATAATTTTTCTTAATTATTCATGTCTTAGGTAAAGATTCTAATAATAATAATTATTAAATAATAATCTTAGTATTATAATATATTACATTAATTGTAAAATGTCAAGTAAAAAAACTTTATATTTGAAAATAGAATAATTTATTTTATTATTTCAAAAAATTTTAATAATTGAATATTTTCTTTAATTTTCTCTGATATTTTTTATTATAATTCATACCATTATGATCCTGGCCCTTTAGGGTAATTAATGTATCAGTAGATTTTAGATGTTTTTTTAATTTTAGTGATGAACCGTAATAAATGGTATTGTCCTCCTCTCCGTGAAAAATAGTAACGGGAGTTTCTATCTTTTTTAAAAACTTATAGGTTTTTAGAGTATATCGCAGTAAAAAATTTGGCACATAAGCATATCTATAGTGTAATATATCGATCAAACTGTAATAAGGAGCCTGAAGGATTAATCTTTGAGGATTATTTTTGGAGGCTAATCGGGCTGCGGGTCCGGTACCTATGGAATACCCAATGATTATTATTTTATTTTCGGGATAGGTAGCTTTGAGTGTATCATATGCTGCCTGAATATCCTGATGCAGTTGTTTTTCACTGGATATTTTTCCTTCACTTTTACCGAATCCGCGGTAATCTAATATAAAAATATCATAATTTAGATCTGTATAGATTTTTGCAATCTCTCGCCAGGATGCAACAGAACCGGCATTACCATGCAGATAAAATATCAATCCCCGGGAAGAATCTGCCGTAAATAGTATTCCGTGAAGATTTATATTATCCTTTGTATGGATGATCATTTCTTGAAATTTTTGTCGGAATTCAAATTGATAATTGTCGGGAAGTTTTTCCGGATGAAAAATTAAATTTTCCTGCTGATAATATAAAACTCCACAGAAGATTATATAGGAGAAGATAACAATACAGAACAGCCCGATGATCATTCGTATCATTTTTTTTATAAAATATAGATTTTTACATCTTCCAGCTGATATTATATCGGCAGTATTTATCACCTTTTGCCCGGCATTTTTCTTCTACAATATTCACCTCTTTAGCTCCACACATTTTCAAGGCTTCTTCATACCATCCAATTATAGTGAGACAGTCTGGAACTGAAAATGCATCTGCATCATAGGTGGTCATAATACCGGATTTTTCTCCTGTAGGTTCATACTCCCTGTATCCAACTTTATAATAGAAAGAATAGATGGTATTCGCCTGAGCCATAAAAGCCTGGGGATCATCAGGCTTGAGAAAAATCTGATGGGATTCTGATAAATTTTTCCGGGCAGATTTTGCGCCGATTTCTTTGAAAACTTCATTTTTTCCTCCTCCCAGAACATCTACAATTGCCTGGTCCAGCCTTTCTGCGATGTCAAAAGGATACCATCCGGAGGATATAAGCATATTCTTAAAAAAATCCTGATCTTCGTCGGATAATGATTTGAGAACTTTTTCCCAGCCTTCTTTACCAAAATTTTCTTCTACAAATGCTTTACGGGAGGTAAGAATTGTACCCCGAATTTCCATACTCATAAAAAACTCCTTTTTTTTAATGAAAGTAAGTTAACACTGTAGATCCTATTATTTTACAAACAATTTTGTTTGTTATTAAAGAATGTACTATCAGGCCATTTTTTCACGCTCCCCAAAGGACCTGCCGTAAGCAAATTCGTTTAAATTAAATGGCCAGGTACTGTCAGTAATATATTGAGCCAGATATTTACCCAATGCAGGTCCTAACATAAAACCATGACCAGACATTCCCACTGAACAATAAAAGCCGTCAATTTCTGTTTCCCCGATAATGGGATTACCATCAGGAGTCATGCAGTATGATCCGGCCCATTGTCTTAAAATGGCAACATTTTCCAGGGCTGGTACAATACGGCTCATCCGTCTGGACATCTCTTGTAGAAATTCTAGGCTGGACCCGGTATCTTTACCGGGGATAAGTGTTTCTGGTGTATAGCAGCCGATGAATTGACCGGTTACCCGCTGTACGAAATAACCGCCATCAGTGCGGTAATCAACCAGCATAGGTATTTTTTCATACTTAACTGCTTCAGTTATCAAGGCTTCATGGCGTTCCGGTTCAACCGGCAGTTTCAGCCCGGCCATTTGGCCGATTTCTTTTGCCCAGGGACCAGCACTGTTTATAATAACCGGAGCTGAGAAGGTTTCTCCATTGGAGGTGATTACTGATTTTACTTTTCCATTCTTGGTATTTATTTTTTTTACTTCTGTATTAATTAGTATGGTACCTCCGTTTTTTTCGATCCCCTTTGCATATCCTTTTACCACCAGAAAAGGATTGGCCTGTCCGTCTGATGAACACCAGACTCCACCTATAAGATCTTTTATATTTAACAAGGGAACTATTTTTTTACATTCTTCAGGACTTAAAAAATTTACTTCTAATCCAAACTGTTTTTGTCTTTCTATGTTACTTTTAAATGTTTTTACTTTTTCTTCATCATAGGCTAAAAACATGTACCCGGAAGAGGCCCATTCAATATCAATCCCAAATTCTTTGTTTAAGTTTTTAAAAATATCAACCGATTCCATGGCAGTTTTTATAGAAGCCGGAGTTGAAAACTGCTGTCGAATGCCGGTTATGCAGCGACCAGTTGAACCAGCAGTAAGAAAATTTTTTTCCAGTACTAAAACTTTTAGTCCCCTTTTTGAAAGATAGTATCCGGTTGCAGTACCTATCATTCCCCCGCCAATTATTATGGCATCGAAATTTTTATTCATGTTCTCCCCCCAATAGCTCTTTTATGGGAACGGAGACCAGAGGAGGTCTGGTTGAGGTATTTTTGATATCAGCTGAAGTTTTCCCTGTTTTTCGTGCCAGAATCCTGGTTACCAATTGCCCGCATGTCCGGCCCTGACACGGCCCCATCCCTAAGTGAAGAAAACGTTTAAGCTCTTCAGGATCGGTAATCCCGTTATCAATGGCTTGCTCTATTTCTTCAAGGGTAATATCTTCGCATCTGCAAATTATAATTTCTTTTTTAGTTTTTTTACTGCTCATTTGAGATCCTCCGGAAAAAACGAACATCCATTGCCAAAGATGTATCCACAGCAAGGGTTATGATTGGGGTTCTATCCTGAATCCTGGCATTTCGTATTTTTACCACTTCTCCTTCACCGCATTTTTGTCCGCTTCTGTTCAACAGTTCTACTTTTTCACCTTTTTCAGGTAAGGGGGTGAACTCATAGGGTACACTTACTGCAGCTTTGTCATTATCATAGGTTCTGTCAATCAGAAAAATTGCCAGCCCCGGACAGTTCGCTATGCACATACCACAACCATTGCACAGATCAAAATCAACTTCTGGAATATTATTTATGGATCCTTTTATTGAGATTGCATTTTGAGGACAGCTTTCCACACAAGGATTACAGGGAATTTTCTGAACACACTCCATGATCGCAACTGGTCCTTTTTGAAATCTTTTCTCTGAAGGTGTTCTAATATCTTTTTTTTCAACTACACCAGTTTCAAGAAAACCCATTATTAATCAGCCTCCTTAAACATTTTCTTTTCACCTTTACGTATATTTTCACCAAATGGTCCTTCTCTTAATTCTTTCAGGCTTTTTCTGACCGTTTTTTTGGCTTTTTGTATGTCATCTGAAGAACCTTTAAGTTTATCCACAGCATCCAGTCCTGCCAGCTTTCCTTCCAGCATAGCTGAACTGGCTTCTTCTATACTGGCAGCATCACCTGCTACATATATTCCTTTCACTGTTGTTTCCATATCATAGTTTCTTACTGCAACTTCACCGCCAAGTTCGGGAATATTTTTCATCTTACAACCGATTTGAGAAAAAATTTCTGTGGATGGATTTAAACCTACTGAAAGACAGATTGTATCTACTTCGATATCACGTTCACTTCCTTTGATCGGTTTCCAATTATCATTTAATTGTACGATTGTTGCACCTTCAACATAGTCCTTGCCCAATGGCTGTTTTATGGAATGGCGGGTAAGTATGGGGACCCCACAGCGTCTCAGTTTGGAAGCATGAACCTGATAGGCACCAATAGTAGACAGCGCCTCCACCACACAGGCCACATCAACCCCGGCCTGAAGAAGTTGGTATGCAACTATTACTCCAATGTTTCCTGCCCCTACCATAAGTACCCGTTTTCCGGGCATAATGCCGTATACATTCATCAGGGTCTGGACAGCACCCGCACCGTAGATACCGGGAAGATCATTATCCGGAAAACTCAGCATTTTTTCTGCAGCACCACCAGCAACAATAATTTTTTTTGCCTTCACCATATAGAGTCTATTATCTTTAATTACTGCCAGTTGATGGGGAGGATAACAGCCGATTACCGGAGTTTGGGTAAAAATTGCTACGTTATCACTCAGCTGATCCACAAGTTTTTTCCCGATATCGATTCCGCGGGTTTTGGCATAATGTTCTTTGGAACCAAAGAACATATGGGTTTGTTTAATTAACTGTCCTCCGATTTTGCTGTTTTCTTCGAATATCATAACCTTGGCTCCAAAACCGGAAGCTGCAACTGCTGCGGATAATCCTGCAGGACCTGCTCCGATAATGGCAATCTCGGTCTCGAGAGTTGGGATATTTCTTCTGGGATATTCTGCTCTGGGTTGCTGATGACTGAGTGTTCCCCATCCGGTCTGGGTTTTGACCTCCATACCTGGTTCAGCCATGACCATACAGGTTTTAACATTAGGGATACCGTCCACCTGCATCATACAGGATGAACATTTACCAATGGCACAGAAGAATCCCCGGGGTCTATTAAGTCTGGGACTATGACTTAATACTTTAATACCTGCATCATGCAGAGCGGCAGCAATTGAGTCGCCCTGCTGAGCCTGAATAGGCTTACCATCAAAGGTAAAGGTTATGGTTTTTTTTTCTTCAAATTGTAATATAGGATGATTTTTTATGCGCATTCTATTTCCTAGAATTTAATTAATAGTATTAATACTAAATTGGTATAAAGATAAATTTTTTTTATATTAAAAGCAAGAATTTATGATGCAAAAATGGGGAAAATGTGAGTTTTAATCAGAGACAGAAAACAGAAGATAGACAGGTCTTAGAGAGAAGGGACTAAGGGTGCTCCCTTTCAGCTTCAAATATTTTTACCCTGTATTATATAAATTTAGCAAATCATTAATTCAGAGGTTAATATGAAGAATATTATATGTTTTATTATATTTTGTGCATTTTTTATATATCATGGAAAGGTGATTTCACAATTCAAAAACAGCAATATCACCTGCACTTATCAAACAAGCTGGGGAGAGGAAGGAGAGGGAGAACTGCAGTTTAAAGAACCTAATGCAATCTCAGCAAGTCCGGATGGAAATATCTATATTGCAGATACCGGGAATCAAAGAATCCAAAAATTAAATCCTTTGGGAGAATTTGTTCAGGAAGCGGGTGGTTTTGGCTGGGGGGGAGAGGAGTTTGATAAACCAGTTTCTTTGTGTACTCGAAATGGACTGGATGTTTATGTTGCTGATTATAATAATCATCGTATTAAGCGTTATGATAAAGATTTAAATTATCTGGCTTCTATTTATACCTCTGAGGATGTGTCCTCAGAATTAAAATTTTCCTATCCTCTAGATGTGACAATTTCTGATCAAGGAGAACTGTTCTGTCTTGATGGTGATAATATCAGAATTTTGAAATTAAATCTCAATGCTGAACCTCAATTAAGTTTTGGTGATTATGATGCCGGCATAGGAAGACTGTATGAGCCATTGAAAATGTGTATTTTACAGAGCAGTTTTATTTATGTGTCTGACAGGGGAAAACAAGCTATAATGGTATTTGATATTTACGGAAATTATCTTTTTCAAATAGGAGTGGGAAAACTGCAGGCTCCTTCTGGAGTTTCACTGATTGACTTACAGTATCTTTTGGTCACAGATTATGACCAGAAACTGGTTTTCATTTTTACTACCAGGGGCAGATTAATTACTCAGATTGACCGGAGAAATTATACCGGGAACTCTTTTCAGAAACCAATGGATGTCTGTTTCCATAACAATAGAATATTTGTTCTGGATAAATCAGCGTGCCGGATTGATGTTTTTAACATTAGTTTTAATACAGGACATTCTGAAGAGTGAGACTGGTAAGGGTTCATATTTTATTTATTTTAATGTGCGGATGTCTTCCTGTTCTTTCCCAAGACAGTATTAACAGAGAATTTCAACAAAACTATACATTCCAGGGAGATGGCAAGAGGAATTTTTTTGTTCTGCCTCATCATTTTATAATTCCCGGTACCTTGTATTTTTCTCCGGATTCAATGAATTTTTTGAAGGATTGTAAGATTGATTATACCCGCGGCACCATCTTGTTCAGAACTGCTCCTGATTCTGCACGTATGTTCACTGTCCATTATGAATATATTCCTCTGAATATCAAACTTTCCTATCAGCACTGGAAGAGTACAGATTCATTATCCAGTAAAGTGAGTAAACCGGAAGAAGAAAGCATAACCCTCAAAGCCGCTGACAGGACTAATGAGTTCAGCTCAGAAAATCTTCAAAAAAGCGGATCTATTTTCAGGGGAATCAGTATAGGAACAAATCAGGGGATGCGGCTTGAATCCGGTTTACGCCTGCAGCTTTCTGGAAAAATATTACCTTCAGTGGATGTGGTAGCATCCCTGACTGATCAGAATCTTCCCATACAGCCGGAAGGTAATACCCAAAAACTGCAGGAAATAGATAAAGTTTTTATTAATATTAAAACCTCGGGATTCAGTACCACCATGGGAGATATTATGTTTGAATCCGGAGTGTCTAATTTTTCTTCATATACCAGAAAATTAAAAGGAGTAATGGGAAAAGTTGAAACCAACTATGGTTCTCTCCGGTTTATGGCAGCGGCAACCAAAGGAGAATATACTACTAATCATTTTATCGGAGAAGAGGGTAATCAGGGCCCTTATCAGCTTACTGGTAATAACGGGGAACTGGATATAATTGTTCTTGCCGGTACAGAGAAAGTGTGGATCAATGGAGAAAGCAAGGTAAGAGGTGAGGAAAATGATTATACTATTGAATATGGTAATGGACAGATTACCTTTACCAGGCATTGTCTTATTACCGAACATTCCAGGATAACAGTTGACTTTGAGTACTCTTCCCAGAAATATCAAAAAGAAATTTATGGGACAGTGGGGCATGTGGATCTATTGGATAAGCACATAGGGCTGGATATTTCATTTATTAGTGAAGTGGATGATAAAAGTAATCCTTTAGATATCATATTAACCGATACTTATAAGCAGGTTTTAAAAGAGGCCGGGGATTCTCCTGATTCTGCCATGGCTTCCGGGGCAGAATATGTGGGAGAAGAAAAAGGCAGTTATGTAAAAATTGATTCAGCCGGATACAGTTTTTATTTATACGCAGGACCTGAGTCGGGAGATTATCAGGTACGATTTTCTTATGTAGGACAGGGTAAGGGCGATTATTCCTTACAGGGATATGGTATCTATCGATATGAAGGTCCGGGAAAAGGAGCATATCTGCCAGTGGTTTTATTGCCACGTGCACAAAGTCATCAGATGACGGATGTGGCATTTGATATTGGATTAAGTAAAGGAATAAGCTTAGGAGGGGAACTCGGTATCAGCAGTCAGGATTTGAATCTCTTTTCATCTGTTGATGATGGAGATAATCTTGGTTTTGCCAAGAGCGGTAATATAAAAATCAATAAAGACAATATTACTATTGGAGGCAAAAGTATAGGGGGGGTAGAAATTCAGGGAATGGTTCACAGTATCGGGGATAATTTCAGACCAGTGGGAAGAATAGCTGAAGTGGAACACGGAAGAAGATGGGGAGTCAGCGAAGGAGAATACTGGGGTGAGGATATCAGCCAGATTACCGGAATTTACAAACCCTGGTCTGATTTTACAATAAAAGCAGAAGCCGGATCATTCAGAAGGAATACATTCAGTTCTGATAGAAAATCACTTTTTACTGAATTCAAGAAAAAAAAATATCCTAATTTTGATTATTATGCAGAATTGATCAAAACAGAAAGCAATGATTCTTTATCCGGATTCTGGTTACGGCAGAATGGTGAGCTGAACGGTGAATTGTGGTGGTTCAGACCATTTGTAAAGTACATGGGAGAGCACAGACAGAGTACTCTGAAAGATTCATTATATTCAGGATTTCGATTCAATGAATGGCAAGGGGGAGTATTTATTGAGAATAAAAGTATACATTGTAATATTTCCAGAACATTCCGTGATGATGATAAATATCAGGATTATAGTTTACAACAGTATTCTGTTTCCAGTACTGACAGAATAAAGCTCGGGGTCAGGTTAAGCAGGGATTTTTCTTCCGAGATAATGTATACCCATCACAATCGTACCTATGAGGATCCTGCTGTGGAGGATAAAATCACTGATCTGGCAGATCTAAAAATGAAATTTTCTCCCTGGCAGAGAGCCATTGACGGAATTTTTTTCTACAAATTCTCCTCCACTCAGATTTCAGAAATGGTAAGAGACACCGTAAATCTGGGACGGGGATTGGGAATGTACAGATATGATAAGGAACTGGATGAACTTGTTCCTGATACTGACGGGAATATCATTTTGAGAAATATTCAGACCGGCACATTTCTGCCTATAAATGAGGTGCGGATAGGGGGGAATATCCGCTTAAACGGGGATCGTATTTTTAAAGACAATAGGGGATTAAAGAAATTTGTAGATTGTCTTAAAACAAGAACTACTTTACGAGTGGAGCGCAAGGAAAAGGATAAAGATTTTATGGAGGTAAATAAAACCGTTTTCAGTCCCCAGTGGGGACAGGACAGTTCAACTGTTTTGGGAAGACTTACTTTTTTTCAGGATCTGGAATATAATAACACTGGAAACGGTCTTTATGTCAGATTTCGGTATAAAAACAACATCAGTGATAATAATCAACTGCTCCAGCAGGACGTACTCAGAAGGGGAAATGAGAAAAGTCTGCGGATAAAAGGAAATCCTGTAAATAAAATGGCAGTGATGTTAGAATATAAGGACAGAAAAGAAATTAAGCATTATGATAGCAAAACCAGGATGGATCGTAATATTAATGCGTATGATTGGTGGCTGGATGTATCATATCGGCCAAAACAGAAAATTGAATTAAAGCTGAAAACCCAATATGTGACAGCTGAGAATAGTGCTTCTGATCCCAGGGTTTCGGCAACGTCACTTTTTTTTATGCCCAGTTTGAGATATGCAATACTGGGTAAGGGACATATCAAGACAGAAGTTGAGATTGGAAAAGTAACAACAGAACCTGAATCAAGTGTATTGCCTTATGAGATGATTTCAGGTAATCAGCCGGGCAATACTTTACGCTGGTCTGTATTTTTTACCTACCGGATTTCCGGGCATGTGATGGCTACATTGAATTACAGAGGCCGCAATGAACCGTGGAGAGATAGAATATATCAGACAGGTAAAGTAGAAGTCAGGGTTTTCTTCTGAGGTTTTTATGTCAGATTTTTTTTTTATTACCGTCAGCTAAAACTTAGTGGAATTATGAACTGCATTCAAAAAATAGAATTTTTATTGGTCAAATTATTATTTTTACTATTAATATTATTACCTCAATTTTTTTCTGTTTATGCTCAAAGTAATAAAATTCCGATAAGAAAGGTAAAAATTCACGGTAATAAAGAATTCAGTAATAAAGAATTGATTAAAGCTTTATCTTTGCAGTCAGGAGATAAATTATCATATGTAACTGATGATACTATCAAGGATAGGTTGGTGAACTGGTATAATCAGAATGGCTTTCTCTTTACTGTTGTAGACTCAGTTACAACTGTTTTTCCCGCTGACAGTCAATTTGTTGATTTTGATATTTGGATTCAGGAGGGTAAATGCAGTCACTGGGGAGAGAATAACATATCCGGCGTTGAGGGTAATTTAAGAAATATTATCAACAGAAGATTTTTGATAAGAAAAGGAGGCATATTTTCAAGTGAAATTCTTGAAAGTGAAATTAATGGCATTTTAACCATACTTGAAGATAACGGATATCCCCTGTCAGAAGTTGAGATCAGCTCTCTTACTCTGGTTGAACAAGAGAAAAAGATATTTATTAATATAGAGTTGTACGTTCATAAAGGAAATCTGGTCCGTATTAATGAGATTCTGATTTCCGGTAATTCATTGACTAAAGACTATGTTATCAAAAGAGAATCGCGGTTAAAAATTGGAGAGGTATATTCCCATAAAAAGGTACTCTCTATAAGAGAAATTCTTCAGCGAACAGGGTATTTTAAAAAAGTGGAGAAACCCACAGTAGTATTCAGCAAAAACAAAGCAGTTGTAAAGCTGAAGGTGGAGGAAGGAACCGGAAATACTATGGATGGTATTATTGGATATATACCTGGCAAGGGTGAGGATGAGAAAGGATATTTTAGCGGAAGACTTCAGTTTACATTTAAGAATCTTTTAGGTACAGGGAGATTTTTAGAGGCTTTCTGGGATAAAAAAAATGAATATTCTCAAGCTGTACGTTTTGGATACGAAGAACCCTGGCTTTTTGGTTTACCGTTATATACAGGTATCTGGTTTCATCAGCAGATAAGAGATACTAGCTATGTGGAAAGAAAGTGGGATATATCTGCCCGATATCAGCCCTGGAATACGTTAAGTATACAGGTACAAGCCGGACAGAGGGCAGTACTCCCGGATTCTGTCGGCGGTATCAGGTATAATGTTCCGGAATCACATACCTGGCAAATCCGTAGCAGTATTGATTATAATACTTTTGATGATTTGTATAATCCACAAACCGGAATTCATTATCATACTGCTTTTACCTTGGGGAAAAAGAAGAATATCATTTCTGATTATTTTTCTCAAATGGATGATATAAAAAAGAGAGTAAATTCAAGATCAGTGGAAGTAGATGTAGAAGCTGTTTTTTCTCTTTTCAGACATCAGGTAGTATATCTGGGGCTGCACGGAGAAGAAATAAAAACAGGGGATAAATATGTAAATATTGCTGATCAGATAAGATTGGGAGGTGCTAGGACTCTGAGAGGATATGAAGAAGATATGTTCAATGGCTCCAGAGTAGCTTGGATAAACTGTGAATACAGGAGTATAGTGGGGTATCATTCCCGTATATTTTTATTTGTTGATTCCGGTTTTTATCAACGCAGAGAAGAAAGTGGAAAAACAATACAGGGGTATAAAATAGGATATGGATTTGGCATTCGTCTTGCAACCAGGGTGGGTATGATTGGCATAGATTATGGATTGGGAGAGGGTGATTCATTAATGGGGGGAAAATTACATGTAAGTGTGGTGAGCGGTTTTTAGGGGGGATAATGATCAGTGTTGATATTTTGATTGTATAAAAGTATATTATATTTATAGAATGAGATTTTTATGCTGTTAATTCAGGATTATCCAAAAGATTTATTAAAATTAATTTCAGGAACTAAAATGTAAATCTGGGCATCAGTTGAATTTTTTAAAAAATATGATTGAGCATATAAAGTATTATCAATTATTTATGAGGCAGAGAACTGTGAAGCTAAAATATTTTTTCTTCCTGTTGTTAATAAGTATTACAGCATCATTCGGTCAAAATGTATTTGAAAGTGAATCAGTAGTTTCTGAGTTAACAGCAATAATACCTCAACTGCAACATTTACAGAAAAAAATCAAGTATGTATCCCCTCAGGATAATGATCTGATCATTGGTCAGGATGATCCGGAGGAAGAGGTCACTATTTCCGGAGATTTCTATCAGAATGGCAATATTATAATTTATAATCACGGTATTTTAAACCTGGAGGATGCTGATTTCCGGATTAATGGCGGTATATTTATCACAGGCCAGGGGCAGTTGAATGTCCGGGGAGGTTCCTTTACTATAATACAGAATTATATTTATGAGCATCAGGCTATTCTATTGGAAAAAGGAATACTTATGTTTTCTCAGGTTGATTTTCACTCCAGCGCTCAGAGCTGGAATATTACACTGTTAGGCAATTCTCAATATTCTATAAAAGATTCAGAAATTTCAGATGGATTTATAACTGTGGGTTTACTTCAGAACAGTACTGCCAGTATTACCAATACCAAAAGACCTGGAGAATTTCTCTGTTTAGGGAATAATACTATTGAAATTAACAATTCAGATTTTTTACTTCAGTGGCTGGTTCTGACTGATACCAGTAAGGTTGATACATCCCTTCCGGATGGTTCTCTGGTAACTGACTGGCAGTTTTCAGATAAGGAATCAGGCATTGACAATATTCCTTATTCACTGAAGATTGACAGCTGCACCAATGTGTTGTGGGGATTGATATCCATAACCGGATCAGAGGCTGTTTTCCGGGATACAGAATTTCGTACTGTCGGCCTTATGTTCAATGCTCCTGATTCAACAGTAGTGAGCAATATAACCAACAAATCCAGTCATACAGATGATCTGGTCACTATATCGGACAGAACTCTTCGTCTTATTAACTCACATGTATTGACCTGGAGTTTTTATGTCTCTCAACATGCCAGACTTGCGGTTAATAACTGTGTTTTCGGTGAGCTCCTCAGCCAGGACAGCTCAAGAGTTGTGGTTGACAATTCAGTATGTGACGGAACAGGCGGGTATCTGGGTGCATTAAATAATTCATTTTTGATGGTGACCAGGTCATTTGTCAGCAGTCAGGTAATTTCCCGGGACAGGGGAGTGCTGGTGGGAGCAGAATCAGCTTTCTGGGGATCTCATATTGCTGCAGATGAATCATCCATAATGTTTTTGGCCAACACTGCCAGATCAATTGAACCCCAAGCACATAGTTCAGCGGTCATTTTTGAAGCTCTGCTGCCTTATGTGGAGGGCAATACAGAAAGCATTATTCCGGTTACCGGATCAGCCCGTATTCTGTCCGGTTTGGATAATCCTATTGAATTTGACGGATACGAGTTTTTTTACAGTAAAAACACTGATGATCCGCTCTGGGACAGTATTGACGGATTTCATACTCAGCCTGTGGTCAATGATACCCTCGGGTTGTGGAATACAACAGGTCTTACTGAAGGTAATTATCTCTTGCAGCTTTCGATCCATCATAATCTTGGCGAGTCAATATCCATGAATTCCTGGGCCCGGCTGAATACTGTAACGAATATCAGTGATCTTGATTCTGGATATCCTGAAGAATACAGTGTAGGACAAAATTATCCTAATCCCTTTAATGCTTCCACCACTATCCCGTTCTATGTTCCTGCTTCCTCCACTGTAACATTAAAAGTCTATGATGTTTGTGGCAGGATAATGACTTCTGTTACTGAAAAAGACCTCTCAAAAGGATTTCATAGGTTTGATCTCAGATGTGACACCTGGTCCAGCGGTGTGTATTACTATCAGGTACAGGCAGGGGCGTTTTCAGAGGTGAGGAGGTTTTTGCTGTTGAAATGATGTACTTTATCCGCCCTGTCACCCTGAGTTCATCAAAGGGTGACGGTTGAGGTGATATGTAAGAACTTGAGAACTTGAGAATTTTAGAACGTCAGCGTGCAGAAGCCAGAAGTCAGTGGGCAGGGAAAATGGAAAAGGGAGAATGGAGGATGGAGGATGGAAAAGAGAAAAGAATCAAGAAGCAAGATCCAAGATGCAAGAACTTTGGAACGTTAGAACTTAAGAACATGAGGTGGGTAGTATTCAGATGTGTGAATGAACGGCTGACCGCAGACGGCAGACAGCGAAGTGGGTTGCGGTCAGCGGTCAGGTCAAGGGAAAAAAGGAAAAAAATACAAAAAAATGGAAGAAAAAATCATTACTTAATCAATTTCCAAAATGCGATATAACAATTTCAGCAGTTTTCTGAAAAATAAATACGGTGAGAAGGTATGGAAGATACCACTTCATGCCGGGTTCAGTTGTCCCAATCTGGACGGTACTTTAAGTGATACAGGCTGTATTTACTGTAATAATAAAGCATTCAATATTCAGGCAGGGAAAAACAGTCAATCAGTAGATGAACAGATCCGCAGCAGTATTCAAAGGCTGAAAAAAACCAGAAAGGTCAGTAAATTTATTGCCTACTTTCAAACCTATACCAATACTTATGCTCCGGTTGACACGCTGAAGAAAACCTATGACATTGTCTTGAATTACCCGGAAATCGTGGCATTGTCCATCGGTACCCGTCCGGATTGTGTGGATCAGGAGAAACTCGATCTTATTGAAAGGTATACTGATACCATGGATGTATGGCTGGAGTATGGCCTGCAATCCATGCATGATAATACCCTTAAGAGAATTAACCGGGGTCATACATACGAGGATTTCCTCAAGGCGGTCAGATTAACCAAAGAGAGGAATATAGCAATCTGCGTACATGTCATAGCTGGTCTTCCCGGGGAAACCAGAGATGATTTTTTACAAACCGTGCAGGCTGTTGCCGGATTGAAGATTGACGGAATAAAATTTCATCCTCTTCATGTACTGAAAGATACAGTGCTGGAGCAGATGTATTATCGTAATCAAATTACCTTGCTTAAAGCTGAAGATTATGCTGATATTATCTGTGATGCCCTGGAAATTCTTCCGGAGAAAGTGGTCATTCAGCGGCTCACTGCTGATGCGGATGAACAGTTTCTGGTTGCACCGGAATGGTGCAGTAAGCAGGGAAAAATGAAAGTTATTGATTTAATTAACAGGAAACTGGAAGTCAGACAAACCTGTCAGGGATACCGATACAAATAATATTCTTATTCCTTTGGAATCATATAATGTTGATACAATTATAAGAGGAGGAGACATTGAAACCAAAACTGATAGTTGCTACCATAATTGCAGCGCTTGGCAGAATCTGTTGCCGATGTAACGGTTGAGGGAAGAAAAATTACTCTGGATGTTGATCCCTATGAAATTAAAATATTAAAAATAAGGTTTACACAATGAGACGTATACTGTTTTTATGTTTGATAATAGCAACCACTCTCAGAAGCAGTGAACCGCCCTTCAGCAGAGGTGTGAATGTAACCGGGTGGTTCCAGGAATCAAACGCTCATGCTATTCAGTTTACTAAATTTACCAGAGAAGATCTGGCTGACATTAAAAGTCTGGGGTGTGATGTTATCAGACTTCCCATCAATCTGCATTCCATGACCAGCGGCGCACCTGACTACACTATTGATCCTCTTTTCTACTATTTTCTGGATCAGGTGGTGAACTGGGCAGAAGAACTTGAACTGCATCTTATCCTTGATAATCATACTTTTGATCCGGCTGTGAATACTGATCCCAATATTGATGAGGCACTGCTGCCGGTATGGACTCAAATGGCAGAACATTATAAGGATCGTTCCACTTTAATTTACTATGAGATCCTTAACGAACCGCATGGTATTTCTGATGAAAAATGGAATAGCATCCAGCACAAAGTTGTGGAAGCAATACGGGAAGTTGATTCAGTGCATACTATAATTATTGGACCGGCAGGATGGAACAGCTATAACAATCTAAGTGAAATGGATGAGTATGATGATGATAATCTAATCTATACCTTTCATTTCTATGATCCCTTTCTCTTTACCCATCAGGGAGCGAGCTGGTCAGATCCGTCTCTGGTTCCTTTGTCTGGAGTACCATTTCCGTATAAAGCAGAGGAAATGCCGGAACTTCCGGCTGAACTTGACAATACCTGGGTAGAAGGAGCATTTAATGGTTATAAAAATACCGGTACAGTAGCATATGTAAAACAGTTAATTGATATTGCTGCAGCTTTTAAAAACAATCACAATGTTCCTCTTTATTGCGGAGAATTCGGGGTATATAAGCCGAACAGCAGTAATCTGGACCGGATATTCTGGTATTATGTGGTGAGAAGTTATCTGGAACAGAAGGACATTGCCTGGACCATATGGGATTATAAAGGTGGTTTTGGTCTTTTTGAAAAAGGAACCAGTGAATTGTTTGATTATGATTTAAATACTGATTTATTGAAAGCCCTGGGATTACAGGTTCCTCCTCAGCAGGAATTTATCATGGAGCCGGATACTACTGCCTTTAATCTGTATAAGGACTATATCGGACAGAATATAGTGGAATCAAGCTGGATCTCAGGCGGTATATTAGATTATTATAACAGCAGTGACCCTTTTCAGGGAAAATACTGTATTCATTGGGCAGAAGTGGATCAGTACTGTAATATAGGATTTGATTTTCAGCCCAATAAGGATTTAACGGAACTGGTAGACCGTGGATATGCAGTTGAGTTCTGGGTAAAAGGTGACACTCCAGATAAAAAATTTGATATTCGTTTTGTGGATACAAAAACTGATGAGCCGGGTGATCATCCCTGGCGTATGAGGTATGTTATTGATGAGAGTATCACAGTATGGGATAATGAATGGCATCAGATTCAGATACCTTTAAAAGAATTTTTTGAACACGGTTCCTGGGATAACGGATGGTATGATCCTCAGGGTGAATTTTCCTGGGCAGAGACGGATCGGTTTGAGATTGTGTCGGAACACAGTGATCTAAAAGGAGTTCATTTTTATTTTGATAATATAATGGTTACTGATACAAGCCAAACAGGAGATATTGAACTTTTTCAGCCTGTTCCGGAAGTAATACTGTATCAGAATTACCCAAATCCTTTTAATCCAAAGACTAAGATATGTTTTTACCTTCCAGAAAAAAAGACCGTAGATATTTATGTTTATGATCTTCTGGGAAGAAAAGTTGATATGATCATAGAGAATACAGTACTTTCAGGATATCAGGAGATTACCTGGAATGCATCCGGATTATCCAGCGGTGTTTATTTCTGTCAGCTGACAACAGAAGAGCGTACGGAAATGATTAAGTTGTTAGTGCAAAGATAGGGAGGATTTAAGACTAAAGAATCAAGAATCAGGAAGCAAGGACTATAGAACTTGAGAACTTAAGAACTTAAGAACTATAGAATCTTAGCATGTTAATGTGCAGCGGTCTGTGGTCGGCGGTCAATATTGAGAACGTGGGAGCTTTAGAACTTTAGAACTTTAGAAGGTTGGCGTTCAGAAGTCAGAAGACAGTTGTCAGAGGTCAGAAGGACTGCAGACCGCGGACGGCAGACGGCGATTGTGATGGGAGGAATGTTTGGGTGTTAGAGTTGCATTGCTTGATGTCTGATAGTTGTTGTTATTGAGAATAGGGTAACGGAGTATCAGGGTAACGGGGTATGGGAGAAGGTTAGCGTTTAGAAACCAGAAGACAGCGATCAGAGGTCAGTGTTAGTATCCGATCAATAAAGTCTCCCCTTGAGGGGAGATTCAGAGGGGTGTTTTTAAAGGGAAAACGGAGAAGGGAGAATGGAAAATGGAGGGTATTGGTTAAGAGGTATATGGTATAGGGTTAAAGACTTAAGATTTGACTATTGTGATTTATTTTTTACAGGAGGCGGACTTCCAACGGAGCATTAAAAAAGGGTGATTTAGAGGATTTTAAAGAGGAAATAAATGAAGAAAAAAATCTATGTATAATTTAAGGAAAGAAAATATGTCTGATTCAAAAATTACGGAGATCCTTGAAATTTGTTTGCAGTTAGAAACTAAAGCAGAATTTGCTTATCATTTATTATCTGAGTCTGCTCAGCATGAAAAGTTAGGTGTGTTCTGGAAATCCATGGCTCGCCAGGAAGGCAATCATATCAGTTACTGGCAGAAAGTAATGAATTTAGCGGAACAGGGTAAAATACCTAATATATTTGATAAACCGGATGAGGTTATTACACAACTTAACGATCTTAAAAAGCAGGTAGGAAATTTTCTGGATAGTGATAAGGATTTTCAGGATATAGCATCTTCATTTTTATTTGCCTACAAGTTGGAATTTATGCTCATGCATCCTGCTTTTGCAGCACTGTTTATTCTCTTAAAAAAAGAAACCGGAAATAAATCTCCGGCTGATGCTTATTATGCTCATATTAATGGTTTAATTGATATGCTGCATCAGCACCAAATTGAGAAACCTGAATTTGAGCTCATCGGGGATTTAATGGACCAGCTTTGGCAGCGGAATATAGCACTGGCAAAAGATCTGGCTGAAATAAAGATGCTGAGGGGACTGGTACCAATCTGTATGCACTGTAAGAAAATGCGGGATGACCAGGGGTATTGGAATAAACTGGAGAAGTACATTGAAGATCGGAGTGATGTTACTTTTTCCCACGGTATCTGTCCGGACTGTCTGGAGAAGTATTATCCTGAATTAAAGGATAAAGATTAATTATTGAATTTAAACGCAGAGTTCGCAAAAATTTAAAGTTTTCGGGTACAGTTCAGGTATCTAATCAGATAATCTGGAGGTAGTGAAACTGATAGCGATTAT
>JAWODZ010000181.1:0-4327 GCA_046483025.1 bacterium | reverse complement strand
GGCTTTATGATATCAGACAAACAGGCTGGCCCATTTCGACTGGAGATTGATTCGATACGTGCATATCAATAGAAAAAATAAAAATACGATGAATTGTCCGGATATGGAAATTCACAGATTCATTTTTAAAATTAGACCTATAAATGTAATCATATCAAATTTGAAGTCAGATTTCCGGAAGCTTGCTGATGATATGACCCTTGTTCTCATACTCATTTTCGGATTAGAGAAAATCATTATTGACAAAGATATAAATAAGTGTTACTATTAAATAGTATTAATTGCTAATGATTAATGGTAATTTTGCCCAAAATCAAAAAAATAAAGGAGATTTTTAGTTATGAAAAGATTTTTATTAGTATTTGTGTTTTTGGTTGCAGTTTTATTTTTCAGTGGTTGTGCAATATTCCAACCCGAACCCGAGTTGGATATTGTTGATACCGCGATACAAAATGGTAATTTTACAACCCTTGTGGGTGCTTTGACAGAGGCTGATTTGGTTACAACATTAAGAGGATCAGGTCCCTTTACGGTATTTGCCCCAACAGATGATGCTTTTGACAAAATTGATCCAGCTGTTTTAAGTGACTTAGTCGCTGATGTCCCTAAATTGACCAAAGTCTTAACCTTCCACGTTGTTAGCGGAGAATATTTAGCAGCCGATGTTGTTGGAATGACCAGTCTTACCTCGTTAGAAGGCAGTGACCTTAATATTAATGTAACAGGCAGTACAGTTCAAATTGATGGTGCTGTAATTACTATCACAGATATCGAATGTAGTAATGGAGTAATACATGTCATTGATTCGGTCATGATACCACCAACTGTTACTTTGTAATTATTTCAATGGGGAGTCATCTGGCTCCCCATTTTGTTTTTAATCATCCTTAAATTAATTACCAAATGTAGAGGATGTAAGGAATCATCCCATACCCCTGCCAGGAGACCACTGCTATGAGCTTGAAGCGTATCATCAAAATCATTCAGTTAGATAGTATCTTTAAAATCATTCAAAAAACACTGTAGATTATTTTGGAATAATGATGGTAGAATGAGAAGAAAATTAGACACAATTGTTCTTTAATCATCAATAAGATCTCTAGAGTAACAAGAAATATATTTTAGCGTTAGTAGTTCTATAAAGATATTAAGAATCTAGAACCGGATGATTATTTTAAAAAATTTAACTTAAAAGGAACAAACAATAGCTTATGCTCTAAATATTAATTCTTTAGAGGAAAATGAATTTTTATGATAAAAACAGTTAGCATTAATACCATAAAAGAATTATGGTCTAAAACATACAATACAGAGGGATCGCCTGACTGGTCGCATATTCTTCCTTATTATGATAATAATATATATTTCAGGGATTCCATCCAGGAAATACATGGAATCGAAGAATTTACCGCAATGACTGAACGTCTGGCAAAACGTTCAAAAGACTTAAAAATGAATATTGTTAATGCAGTTATGGAGGAGAATCTAGTTCTTATTGAATGGGAAATGACCATTAAATACAAAAAAAATCCAAGTTCTGTGTTATATGGGACCAGCCGACTAACCTTAAATAAGGAAGGAAAAATTATAGAGCAAAGAGACTATTATGATTTATGGGGAGATATATTTGACAATATTCCCAGATTTGGCAAAGCATACAGGAAGTTTATGAAAAAAAAGTTTGGGTAATAAATATGGCAATGAAAAGAAACAGAAAATTTTTTCAATATTTTAAAGAATATCAATGGTCTGATATATTTACCATGATCAGAAACTGTCGGTTAGGCCCGAAGATTTGCAATGAAGATTTTAGGAATAAGCTTGTTGTAATAACCGGAGCTACCTCAGGCATCGGTTACCATACAGCCAGAAAATATGCTGCTCATGGCGCAAAATTATTGTGTATTAATCGAAACTTTCAGAAATCGGAAGATCTCCGCCGGGAAATTGAAAATGAATTCAGTGTTAAGTGTGACTACAGAATTGCTGATTTAAGCAATTTAAAGGATATTTTTCGAGTTTCAAAAGAGCTGTCACAATTAAATATCCCTATAGATATACTCATACATAATGTAGGTATATATCTTACTAAAAGAGAATTGACTTCTGAAGGATTTGAAAGAGTTTTTGTAGTACACTACCTGTCTTCCTTTATCATTAATTACATTTTAAAGGATAAGCTAAAAGCACAGGAAAAAGCCCGGATTATTATGGTAAGTTCAGAAGGACATCGGTTTGCTGTTTGGGGATTACAAATTGATGATCTGAATTGGGAAAAACGAAGATACTCGGGATTAAAAAGTTATGGTTCAGCTAAAACAGCTCAGCTCTTGTCAATGATTCAGTTTAACATATATTTTAATAACACAGGTGTTACAATCAATTCCATGCATCCGGGAGCTGTGAAAACAGATACCGGACAGGAAAATGGACCGTGTTACCGGTGGTTTAAAAAGAATTTTTTTGATAAAATATTAAAATCTCCGGAGATTTCTGCTGAAGCCTTATACTATCTGGGGGTTTCCAAAGAGCTGGAAGGGGTAAGCGGAAAATTCTTTAACCTAACAACCGAAGAAAAGCCCGCGCCACCGGCCATGGATAGAGAGGTTGCCCACGATCTTTGGGAGAAAACGCTGAATTTAGCAAAATTGAAGTAGTTTGTTTAGTATAAAATCATTTTGGAATTGGTTGACTAAAATTAATGAATGAAAAGTATAAAATTAAAAATACATATGATACGATTGTTGTCGGCGGAGGTATTGCCGGTTTAACTGCCACTGCCTATCTGGCACGCTCAGGTCAAAGAGTCCTGCTTATTGAAAAAAACAAGGAGTGTGGAGGACTGGTTAATAGTTTTATCCGTGATGGATTTCATTTTGATGTCGGAGTAAGAGCCCTGATAAATGCTGGAATCATTTTTACCATGTTGAAGGATCTAAACATCAAGCTCGAAGTAGTCAAAAGCCCGGTTTCTCTGGGTATTGAAAAGGAAATTATACATATTAAAAACCTTGATAGTTTATTGGAATACCGGGACCTTCTGAAAAAATTCTACCCGGAAAGTGATAACGAAATTGATGATGTTATAACAATCATACGAAAGATAATGAAACACATGGATGTGCTCTATGGTATTGAAAATCCGGTTTTCAAAGATCTGAAACGAGATGTTGGTTTCATTTTCAAAAAAATTCTCCCATGGTTCCCCAAATTCATTTTTACCGTCTGGAAAATAAATCGGATGAACAAGCCGGTAGAGGATTATCTGAATACAATTGTCAAAGATCCTTCACTTAGGGATATAATTACCCAGCATTTTTTTAAGAACACGCCCTCTTTCTTTGCATTGAGTTATTTCTCACTCTACCTTGATTATTTCTATCCCAGGGGTGGGGTAGGTAAAATGTCGGAAGCCCTGAAAAGCAAACTATTGGAGCTTGGAGGAGAAATACAGACAGAAACCAAGATTTCCGGGATATTTCCAGAAAAGCATATCGTAAAAGATGAACAGAATATCAGGTATAAATATAACAACCTAATATGGGCTGCTGATCTGAAGACACTCTACAAAATATCTGAAATAGAAAATTTTTCACCCGCTATAAAAACAAAGATCAAAAAGACCAAAGAGAAGATGTTGAGAAACAGAGGAGGAGATTCCATTTTTACCCTGTTTCTCGAGGTGGATGAACCGCTTGAAAGTTTTGGTAAAATTGCACACGGACACTTTTTTTATACTCCTTTAAGAAAAGGATTAGGAGAAACACACCGTGAAGAGCTTGACAAACTATTAAGTAATTTTTCCCAGGTCAATAAAAACCAAGTACTGGCCTGGTTGGAGAAATTTACTACCTTAAATACCTACGAAATTTCTATTCCCGGGCTTAAGGATGCCCAATTAGTTCCAAAAGGAAAAACCGGTGTAATTATCAGTTGTCTTGCTGAATATGATCTGTTTAAACAGATACAGCTTGCAGGATGGCTTGATGAATTTACCTCAGAACTTGAGAATCGTATTTTAAGAGTACTATCAGAATCTATTTATCCCATGTTAAAAGAAAAAGTCATGGCGCGCTTTTCTTTTACCCCCTTGAACATTGAGAGTAGAATTGGAAGTTCTGAAGGAGCAATTACCGGTTGGGCATTTCAGGCCTCCATGCCGGTCATAAATAATATATTAATTTCCAATCATTCAGTTCTAACACCAATACCTTCTGTTTTTCAGGCAGGTCAATGGACTTACAGTCCTGCAGGTGTTCCAATGTCTATCCTTACGGGGAAATTAGCAGCCGATAAAATTATTAAAGCAAGGAAATCCCTTTTTTAG
>JAWODZ010000105.1:0-74303 GCA_046483025.1 bacterium | reverse complement strand
TTAATTTGTGATTCAATATAGTACTTTCCCCACCGTCTTTAAGATTAAAGAAGGAATGATGAGTTAGATTGATAATGGTTTTTTTATCTGTAACAGCCTCGTAATCAATGACTAATTCATTTTTTTCAGTTAAGGTATACTTGACAGTAACTGTTACCTGACCAGGATATCCCTGTTCACCGTCCTTGCTGACATACTCTAATTCAATAAAATGCTGATCATTGTCATTACGATAATCCTTTACTGTCCAGATCAGGTTATGAAACCCCTGAGGACCGCCGTGTAAATGATTGTTGCCATTATTGATCGGCAAGGTGTACTCCTTACCATCCAAAATAAATGTTCCTTTACAGATCCTGTTCGCATACCGTCCGATAGTGGCACCAAAATAGGGATTGCCTTCTATATATTCTTCCGGTGTCTCATATCCTAAAACAACATCACCGATTCTTCCGTTTTTATCCGGTACCTTAAGTGACATCACCGAAGCTCCAAAATTGGTAATTTTCACTGAACAGTTATTATCATTGGTAAGAGAATATGTTTTCAACTCATCTTTGTTAACTTTTCTCATTGTATTATCTCCCTCTCCTCCACAGAAAAAAAATATACTTACCATAAAAAATTGAAATATAGACAACATAGTTTTCATCAATCCTCTCTTCCTCCTTCTTCATAGTGATTCTAAAACAGGAATAGTGATATTTTATGTGTTTAATATAAAAATTAATTACTAAAAAAACAATAAAAGGTAATAAATAAAAAAAGCTCTGTATTTTAACAACAGAGCTTCTAAAAATATTTAATTTTATAAATATTTTTTATTTAAATAATAATAAAATTGCTCAAGTCTGAAAGTTTGAATTTCTCTATAATTCTATATCAGCACCAAAACTGGCTATCCAGGGAGTACCGAGTGCTGCTCTTAACCATATTTTAGGTGAAATATTATATCGGATACCAACCTGACCTGCAAAATCAAAATATGAATCTGTAGATGATCCCCAGGTTCCTGCATAGTCTCCATATTCAGACGCACTTACAATTACATATCCAAGACCAGCCCGAGCATAAGGATCAAGTTTTGGGTTATTTACTTTATAATGAAATGAAATAAAACCAAAAATAGGAATATAAGTATATTTCCATCCATATTCTCCACCATACCAGTTATAGCTGGTTTTTTTAGTGGCAAAGCCGGCTTCTGCTCCAAACCCAAGTATACCCAGATCCTCTATCTCTTTAAAAATTTTCTCAAAATTGGCAGAGAAGCCTACACCATGCCAAATTCCCAAAGCACCGCCAACATATGTTTTATCCATAAGATCCTGACTAACGGCTGAAGATACAAGCACAACTGAAAGAAATACAGAAACTATTAATACTGTTAATTTTCTCATTTTCTCCTCCAATAAATAATTATTAATGGTTATATTTTCATAAATATCCAACTTTTTCCTGATAAAGTCAAGTATTTTTTTAAATATAAATAAAAGCTAACATTCTTCCGGTTTTCCCTTTATCCCTGCGGTGAGAAAAAAACCATTCCGGATAACAGGCAGTACATAATCTGCTTATATAAATATTTTCAGATATACATTCAGCTTCAATAAGCTGATCATGAAGATATGACCACAGGTCAAGATAGCTATTATGAATATATTCAGCAGGAAACTTTTGTTTCACTTTATCCCCCACTTTATAACAACAAGAGCCAATAGAAGGACCTAAAAAAGCAAAAATATTTTCAGTTTTTAAACTAAATTTTTTAACCATGATACCTATAGTTTTTATTACGATTTTTTTACAGGTGCCACGCCATCCGGCATGAACAGCAGCAATAATCCTTTTCACTGGTTCATATAAAAATACAGGGACACAATCCGCAGTCTGTACTGTTAGTACAACCCCTGGAGCCCGGGTAATTAAACCATCCGTTGCAGGATATAAGCCGGGTCGAGTAATTACTTCTATCTTATCTCCATGTACCTGTTTTGGTATGGCTGCTTTTTCTTCGGATACACCAATCGCATTAAAAAATTTTTTTCTGTTTTCAAAAACATTACAATATTGATCTTCAGTATCAAATCCTAAATTCAGAGAATCATAAGGATATGTGCTGACCCCTCCTTTACGGGTACTAAAGCCATGGCATATATGTTCAGAAAACAGCTCTGCAAATCTTCCTATAAAAAGATCACCAACTTTTTCAAAAAACATCCAACTTCCTATTTTATTTGTATAACATCAATACCATTAAATTGTAAAAGTGGTAAACGGGTATTAACTCCTGTTTTATTAAAAGAAACATCAACTCCTATTCCGCGAAAATTTTTAATTTCCGATAAGGATTTTTCAATGTTATCCCTGATCATGATTTCTTCGGACATAACATCTAAAATCAAACTGGCACTATCATATCCAATAATATCCATCTTTGCAGGAGTTATCCCATAGTGAGACCGATAATTATTCTTGAACTGAATATAACTATAATTAGATTCATCAGTAAACATATCTGTAACAAAATAAATTCCCTTAATATAGCTGTCATACTTATGAAGAAATTCCTCATCATACCAAGTAGAACTCCCGAATAAACGACAATCAATATTAAAAAAAGCAAATTGGGATCCAACATATACCAAAGCTTCCTTTTTTACAGGCAAAAATATTGCATCAATACTGGTCACCGTCAACTCAGTTGAATCAACCAGAGCCTGCAGTGATTTTCTTACATACAAAGTACCATCCTGAAATTGATGTTCTGAATATTTTTTTTCCCATTCTTCTTTTGACACCATAATAATTAATGAATCTTCAATCATCTTCTGGATTCCAGCTTTCCGGATTTCTTCAAACTGGGTTTTAAGCTGTTCTGCCCCTTCATAATACCACTGTTCCGCTACAATTTCACCTCCAAGGCCGATAACAGTACCGGCAAAAGCATTTCTTAGCACTTTTCCATATTCATCGCCTGAACCAAGAATGGCAAATGTTTTTAATCCAAGCCCCTTTACTGCATAATCAGCTAAAATATTACCCTGCATATCCAGAGTACTGCGTGGTTGAAATACACCATCCCCAATGGTACTTATACCGTTCATAACTGCAGTAGGAGCAATGAGCGGAAGCCCAAAAGACTGAGTAATTCCTGCAACAGCAGCGGTAATTTTATCATCATACTCACCAATTACTGCCACTATTTCTGCATTCTCACCTAATTCTTTAGCAATCTGGATAGCCTTTACAATATTACTCTCTGAATCGTAAGAAATAATATCTACTGAATTGCCTGATTCCTGGTTAAACTTATCCACAGCAAACCTGATACCATTCAACAATCTATTACCCTGTTCTGCATATGTACCGCTCAAAGGCAAAAGTACTCCTATTTTTAATTTATCCCTTCCCAATCTTTCAGCTTTGCTAAGCAGGGTTTCCATTCTACTTCTATATTTACTCTCAGGATATAATTCTAAAAACTGATGAATGAATTTTATAACAGTTTGATAATGTTCTTCATTAATTTCCTTATACGCAATCTGCAAGGTAACAGCTGCCTTTCCTCTCTCCCCCTGTATCTCATTTAAAAGTTCTTTTAATTCCGATATGCTCATTTTAGTCTTCATTAATAAAGCAGAAAGATCCGCTCCCTTTTTGAGAACCCGTTCATCTCCACCATGTTCCAGAAGCTTCATCCCATGTATCACTGCCTTTTTTATCATATTCATCTTATAATATACCACCATTTTATTATACAAGGCATCATCATAATAATCACTTTCCGGGAAATCCTTAATTATACTATCAAACTTCTCCAAGGATTGTTGATAAGCATCAATATGATAATATGATTTACCCTGCATTAACAGTGATGCAGTCAGACGGGAATGATTATCATACACCCTATCTAAAAGACGAAAGATCTCTAAGGCTCTCTTATAATCTTTATTATTAAAATAATGTATTCCCTCATAGAAAAGAGTATCAACTGCCCCCTGATTCTGCCCCATCACTCTATTTGATCCCAAACTGAATCCTAAAAGTATAACTGCTGCTAATATTATCTTTAATCTTCTCATTTTATCACCTCATAGATTACTCAACTGTAACACTTTTAGCAAGGTTACGGGGTTGATCAACATCACACCCCTTAAAAACCGCTGTATAATAAGCCAATAACTGCAAAGGAATGACAGTTAAAACCGGACTTAAAGATTGCTGTACTTTTGAAATTCTGATTACTCGATCAGCAATTTTACTCACATCATTATCCTCCTCATTGATCACTGCGATCACCCAGCCGCCTCTGGCCTTCACTTCTTCGATATTACTTATTATTTTTTCATATACCGGATCCTTAACAGCGATAAAAATCACCGGCATTTTCTCATCAATGAGAGCAATGGGGCCATGTTTCATTTCTGCAGCTGGATACCCTTCGGCATGAATATAAGAAATCTCTTTCATTTTTAAAGCTCCTTCCAGAGCAACCGGGTAATTAAAACCACGACCTAAATAGAGAGCATTTTCATTTTCTACCAGTTCAGAAGCAATCTCTTTTATTTTTTCTTTTCCCTGTAAAATTCTTTTAATTTTTTGAGGAATCTCCATGAGTTCCTGAGCTATTTTCAAACCTGCTTCAGCAGAAAGATGCCCTCTTCGTCCCAGACTAAGGGCAAACAAGGTTAACACTATTACCTGTGAAGTAAATGCTTTTGTAGATGCTACTCCGATTTCCGGTCCGGCATGTAAATAAATTCCAGCATCGGTCTGCCGTGCTATTGAACTTCCCACCACATTACATATTCCCAGAGTAAGAGCACCCTTGTTTTTCGCCTCTTTCACTGCAGCCAGAGTATCTGCTGTTTCACCGGACTGGCTGACAACAACTACTGTATCATTTTCTGATAAGATAGGATCCCGATAACGGAATTCTGAACCATAGGCCACTTCAACCGGAACCCGGGCCAGCCTTTCAATGAGATACTTGCCTATTAATGCTGAATGCCAGGATGTGCCACAGGCAGTAATGATAAATCGTTTGCTTTTCACAATCCGATCCCACCATCCATCCAAACCGCCTAATTTTGCGGTTCCGTCTTCTAACATAACTCTGCCCCGCATGGAATCCAGAATTGTATGGCTCTGCTCATCAATCTCTTTCAACATAAAATGAGGATAGCCATCTTTCTGGATATTTTTAAGATCAAAGGGTAATTTTTCCACAGCTCTGGTCACTGTATGATTCTGCAAGGTTTTAATAGAAACATTATCGGAATCAATCACGGCTAATTCATCATCTTCAAGATATATAACTTTTCTGGTATGTTCAACCAAAGCTGAGCCGTCAGAAGCAACCAACGACTCCCCATCACCTAATCCGATAACCAAAGGACTGGATCTTCGGGCTGCAAAAATCTTATCAGGGGTATAAGATGATAAAACCACTATACCAAACGTACCTTCTACCACCTGTAAAGCTGTTCTTATAGCTAATTCTAAATCATTTTCATAAAAATGTTCTATCAAATGAACCAAAACTTCCGAATCAGTATCCGATACAAATGTATGTCCGTCAGAAATTAATTCTGACTTTAAACGTTTATAGTTCTCAATTATGCCATTATGTACCAGAGCAATATTGTTTTTACAGTCAAGATGAGGATGTGCATTTATCTGGGAAGGCTCTCCATGTGTTGCCCAGCGAGTATGTCCGATTCCAACCTTGGAACTGATACTTTCTTCACAAATCTGTTTTTCCAGAGTATTAATTTTTCCTTTGGTTTTTTTTATCCAAATTTTATTATCTTTCAGTACCGTAACGCCCGCGGAATCGTATCCTCGATATTCCAGCCTTTTTAATCCATTAATTAACAGTGATAAAATTGAACTGTTATTGCTTCCGGTATATCCAATTATTCCGCACATAAGCCATGTAACCTCATTTAATTATTCCCATTCAATAGTTGCCGGTGGTTTTGAACTGATGTCATACACCACTCTGTTGATCCCTTTAATTTCATTTATAATTCTGTTTGATACTTTCTGTAAAAGCTCCATAGGGAACTTAGACCAATCAGCTGTCATTCCATCCAAACTGTTCACTGACCGCAGGGAAGCAACATTTTCATAAGTTCTTTCATCACCCATGACTCCCACACTTTGAATTGGTAATAACACTACCAGAGCTTGCCATACTTTATCATACCATCCGGACTTTTTTAATTCGGTAATAAAAATATCATCTGCGTCCCGTAGCAGTTTTAATCTTTTTTCTGTTATCTCACCTAAAATCCGTATAGCCAGTCCCGGTCCCGGAAAAGGATGTCGCATTAAAATTTTTTTATCTATATTCAGAACTTTACCCACCTCTCTTACTTCGTCCTTAAAAAGCTCCCGCAGAGGTTCAATTAAACAAAGATTCATTTTATCCGGCAGGCCTCCGACATTATGATGAGATTTTATGGTATCAGACGGCCCCCAGGTTGATATACTCTCAATAACATCAGGATAAAGAGTGCCTTGAGCCAGAAAAGAAATATTTCCTACTTTCTTTGCTTCTCGTTCAAAAATATCTATAAATTTCTTGCCGATAATCTTTCGTTTTTTTTCCGGATCAACTACTTGCTTTAAATCCCTCAAAAATTCATCTGAGGCATCAATATAATGAAGTTCCATATTACTAAAAACCCTGCGGACTTCTTCAGCTTCACCCTTTCTGAGCAAACCGTTATTTACAAAAATAGGAATAAAATTATCTCCAATTGCCCTATGGAGTAAATATGCAGTTACAGTAGAATCTACACCTCCGGAAACCCCGCAAATAACTTTACTATCACCAACTTTTTCTTTTATTCTCTCAATGGTTAAATCTGCAAACTGCTCAGGAGTCCAATTTCCGGAACAATTGCATATCCTAAATAAAAAATTCGCCAATATATCACTGCCTCTTGAGGTATGAACCACTTCGGGATGAAACTGTATGCCGAAAATTTTTCTCTTTGGATCTGCAATTGCCGCAATGGGAGCATTTTCAGTATGCCCCGTAGGAATAAAACCTTCCGGCAACTGTTCTATATGATCCCCGTGACTCATCCAGACATCAAATGATTCAGGTAAATCATGGAACAAATTACTTTTATCATCAACCACAAACCGGGCATACCCGTATTCACGTCTCTTAGCTTGACTGACTTTCCCCTTAAAAAATTTTCCTATCATCTGCAAACCGTAACAAATACCCAACAGGGGAATACCGGATGTAAATGTGGCATCAGATGGTAAAGGTGCATTTTCAAGAAATACACTGGACGGCCCTCCGGAGAGAATTATGCCTCGAGGATTTTTGGATTTAATGTCTTTAATATCAGTATTAAAAGGTAATATTTCACAGTAAACATTATGCTCCCGTACTCTTCTGGCAATAAGCTGGGTATACTGAGAACCAAAATCAAGAATAATAATTACTTCTTCCAACGCCTACCCTTTCATCTACTCCTGATCATTAAAAAAATATTTAGTGAATTTCGTGTATTTCGTGGGAAATGTCTTTTCTATTAAACTCATCATTATTATCTTACAATATCCCACTCTTTTAACTTACTGATAAAATTATAATTAGTCATATCAATATGCAGAGGGGTTATGGAAATATAATCAGCCTGAACTGCACTTTCATCAATTTCAAGACTTCTATTTTGTTTTATTTTATGACCGGTCAGCCAGTAATAATGTCTTCCAAAAGGATCTATCCTCTCATCGTATTTTTCCTTATAAATGGCTTTACCCTGAGAAGTGACTTTAATCCCCTTTACCTGCTCTTCCGGACAGGGTGGAACATTAACATTTAAAAAAATCCCCTTTGGAATTTTTTTATCAATTATTTTATCAGCAAACTTTCTGGCAAATTTTGCAGCATAAGTAAAATCCGGGTTGGTAAAGGTTGCCAGAGAAATTGCAAATGAAGGAATACCTAAAATTGCGCCTTCAGCAGCACCTGATACCGTTCCTGAATAAAACATATTAATCCCGGTGTTAGGACCAAGATTAATTCCTGAGATAACTACATCAGGTTTTTCTTCAAACAGAGAAAATACGGCTGTTTTTACACAATCAGCAGTAGTACCACCTACAGCATATCCATAAAAACTACCATTACTATGAATCTCATTTATTCTTAAGGGATCCAATATGGTAATACCATGTCCTACTCCGCTGCATTCAACTGAGGGAGCCACAATTTTGCTATCTGCAATTTTATTTACTTCCTGATAAAGAGCTGAGAGACCTGGTGCATTAATACCATCATCATTGGTAAGCAGAATAAAGGGGGTATCAGCCATGAATTTACTTCTCCTTATCAATAAAAAATTCAAGTATTTTTATTAATTTTCCCTTCATTTCATTTCTGTTGACTATCATATCCACAAAACCATGATCTTGCTGAAATTGTGCTCTTTGAAAACCTTCAGGAAGGTCTTCGCCTATGGTCTGCTTAATAACTCTGGGGCCGGCAAATCCAATCAAGGCTCCGGGTTCAGCAATGTGGATATCTCCCAGCATTGCATAGCTTGCAACCACACCTGCAGTTGTTGGATTAGTTAAAATCGAGATATACAATCCCCCAGCATCAGAAAACCGAGCCAGCCGGGAAGATGTTTTTGCCATCTGCATAAGGGATAGAATAGACTCCTGCATTCGTGCTCCCCCTGTAGCAGAAACAATAATGAGAGGAAGTTTATTCTCATAAGCTTTATCAACTGCCCGGGCAACCTTTTCCCCCACAACTGATCCCATGCTTCCGCCAATAAATGCAAAATCCATTACTCCAAATACAACCGGGAAATTTCCAATAGAACCAAACCCAGTGCGAATTGCTTCATTAATTCCTGCTTTTCCCGTAGCTGCCTTTAATCTGTCTTTATACCGTTTCCTGTCTTTGAAATTAAGAAAATCAACAGCCTTCAAGTTCGCCTCAGTTTCTTTAAAGCTGCCTTCATCAAGTAAAAGTTCTATATACTTATCACTTCTGATACGAAAATGAAAATCACATTTGGTACACACATAGTTGTTTAATGCCAGTTTATTTTTAAAGACAACCTCTCCGCAGCCATCACATTTAAGCCACACCCCATCAGGGATCTTTTTCTTTTTCTGAGTTTTCAGTCCAGGTGTAATTCTTTTAAACCAATCCATTATTCCCTCTTAATCTATTAATAAATAAAACTCACAGCTTTTCAGGTGAACAGGTTTATGATTCAAGGTTAAAAGTTATTAATTCTACGCTCTTCATAGTATTGTTTAATCTTTATTGTCTGTAAACCCTGAACTAAAAATTTTAAAACCTAAAACCTGAACATTTCCTAAAGACCTCACAAAATCCAACACTTTAATATAATAATTTTTGCTCAGTTCTGCAATCGTCATTCTCATACAATTAATGTAAAAAATTTAATAATCATAATTTCTCTTTTACCACCTATTACATTATTCCCTTGAAAGATTTTACATAGAGCGGAACCAAAGATTCAATATCTGCCTCTTTACCCTCTTTTATCATTTCTCTTCCCAGTCCTGCAACACCAAATCCACTGGGTAAAGAAAAATTTTGTGCAAGAAAAACAGGATTATCTACTCTATCTGAAATTTCATGAAAAAACTTTTCTGTGCCATTTCCGATAAAAACAATATCTTCTTCACTAAACCCTTTGCCAATATCCTTTTCATTTACCACCTGGTATTTTTCTTCTTTTTTCCATCTTCCATCCGAATACCGGTAAATGCCCTGATACACTTCTTTTTTCCTTGCTACCAGCATGACACACCCTTTCCTGCTAATTGGCGGAACCTGATGTATTAACCCATCCATAGTAGGTACAGCAGCAACCGGTCGTTTTTCACCCAGCATAATCCCCTTAATCACTGCCAATCCAATCCGTAAACCTGTAAAAGAACCAGGACCAATGGAAACAGCAAAACCATCAATATCCTTAAGAGAAATATCACAGGATTTTAAAACTTCCTTTATAGCAATGGAAAGATATTCTCCATGAATATATCCCCGGTTTATTCTGTAATCAGCTTCAAAGCCACCCTCACCTGCAATCCCTACACTGCATACTGACGTGGCTGTATCAACTCCCAAAACTCTCATATCCTGAAATCCTTCTGTTTCTCGGCACGGTTATGGTAATAACTCTAACTCCCTCCACAACGTTATTATTCTTTATTGAACGCTTAAAAAATATTTTAAAGGTTGATTCCGGAAGTAAAAAATCAGCAATTTCAGGCCATTCAATAAATGAAATACCATCGCTATAAAAATAGTTTTCAATATCCAATGCTTCTATTTCTGGTTCTGAGGTGATTCTGTAAAAATCAAAGTGATAGACCTGTACCTTGCCAATATACTTTTGCATAAGGATAAAACTAGGACTTGTCACTTCTTTTTCTATACCCAAACCTGAGCAAGCACCCTTCACAAATACCGTCTTCCCACTGCCCAATTCTCCATATAAGGCTACTACATCTCCCTTGCTCAGAAAAGAAACAAAATGCTTACCCAACTGAAAGGTTTCTTCTGTATTTCTGGTCGTGATTTGAACATCTTTTTTTTTCATGAATGTTGATTATTATTTTTTATTTTCCAGTGAAATAATTGGCAGGATCATTTCCTGTAATGAAACACCACCGTGCTGTAAGCTGTTATTAAATTTAGTATTAAATTTATGGTAATTGGTAGGATAAATAAAACAAACATCTTCTTTTGCAATTAAATAATTTATATTCAACCCTTTTCTGGGAAGACCAAAAGTGGTGGGATCTTTCACTTCGATTAAATCTTTTTTATCACCTCTAATTCCTTTACCATATTTATACCTGAGGTTGGTGGAGGTTTCCCGGTCAGCATACACTGTAGAACCCCGTTTAGTAAGTATTGAACCATGATCACTGGTAATTATAACCTTCACATCCTCTTGCGCAACAATCTTTAAAATCGAATACAGAGGAGAATGTTGGAACCAGCTTTTAGTTAAGGATCGGTATGCAGACTCATCAGGAATAATTTCCTGGATTATCTCCGATTCACTGCTGCGGTGAGAGAGAATATCAACAAAATTAAAAACCATTGCTGTCAAGGGAACAGATAAATATTCATTTATTTTCTTTACAGTTTCTTTTGCTTTTTTTTGATTGACAATCTTAACATATTTAAATGCATTATCAAGATGTACCCCCCTTCTTTGCAACTGTTCTCCCAAAAATTTATCCTCGTATCTATTTTGACTGGATTCATCATCGTCACTTAATTTCCAAAGTTTAGGATGAATTTTTTCAATTTCATAGGGAAACATACCAGCAAATATACTATTCCTGCTGTAAGGAGTAGCTGTTGGCAGAATGGAATAGTAATATTCTCGCTTTATATTAAAAAACTCATATAATACGGGTTCAATCGACATCCATTGATCAACCCGTAAATTATCAATGAGAATAAAAAGCACCTTCTGCTTTTTTTTAAGCAAAGGGATTACATATTTTGTAATTATATCCGGAGATAAAACTGGTCTGTCATTTCCCTGTATCCAATTCAAATAATTATTTTCAATATAATTTCCAAAAACACTATTACATTCCTTTAACTGGTCATCAATTATTTGACGAAGCTCGGAATTGGGATAATTATCAATATCAACCATTCTCTCTGCCAGGCTGGTAAAAATACTAATCCAGTCATTGTAGGAAATTGATTGATTCAGCATAGATGAAATTTTCCGAAACTCCTGAGTATAATCTCTAATAAGTTTTTCATCTGCAATTCTTTTCTTTTCTAAAATTCTTTTACAGGAGGAAAGAATCTGACTTGGATTAACAGGTTTGGTTAAATAATCATCTATATTTTCGCCAATAGCTTCTTCCATCAAGTTTTCTTCTTCACTCTTAGTGATCATAATTATAGGCAGAGAAGGATTGATGTCTTTTAATATGGATACTGCCTCCAGCCCCTGAAGGCCGGGCATCACTTCATCAACAAGAATAAGATCAAAATACTCTTTTTTTACATAGGTTATGGCATCTTCAGCATTGGTTACCGGAACAACCAGATATCCTCTCTGTTCCAGAAAAAGAATGTGAGATTTTAGATGATCGATTTCATCATCCACCCATAAAATTTTACTTTTTTTCTTTGCCATGAGAACAAATCATTATTATTTGTTAAAAATATAAAAAAATAGTTAATTTTTTAAAATGAAGTTTCTGATAATAATTTGCCAACAGTAAGCTACATTAGTATTTATAGAAAATTGCCATAGCTACCGTAATATAGTTTCATTTCTTTCCGGCCCCACAGAGACCAATCCTACCGGGGCCTTCACTGATTCTTCAATACAATGTATGTAATTAAGTAATTCTTTTGGAAGATCCTTATACTTTTTTATTGTAGATGTGGATTGCTGCCATCCTGGTACAACTTCATATACAGGTTCAACCTTATCTAGAACCGTAAGATCGGTTAAATAATCTTTCTGTAATTCGCCGTTTACTTTATAACCGGTACAAATTTTTATCTCTTCAAGAAAATCCAAAACATCAATTTTAGTTAATGCCAGAGAATCAATACCATTTATTTCAGTGGAAAATTTAGCTAAAACACAGTCAAGCCATCCGCATCTACGGGGTCTGCCGGTAGTAGCACCATATTCTCCTCCCCGCTCGCGTAATTCCTCACCAATCTCCCTTGTCAGTTCAGTAGGGAAAGGGCCACGTCCAACCCGAGTGGTATATGCTTTTAATATGCCAATATTGTAATCTACCTTTTTAGGACTTATACCCAATCCGCTGAAAACACCTCCGATAGTTGTATTTGAAGAAGTAACAAAAGGATAGGTGCCGAGATCAATATCCAAAAGCATTCCCTGCGCACCTTCAAGTAATACCTTTTTTCCTTCCTTGATCTTAGTATTCATAAAATAGCTGGTATCAGCTATATTTCCCTTGATTTTATGGGCAAACCGTTCAAGACGTTCCACTACTGAATTTTTATCAACACCGGATCTGCCATAAACATTCTGAATAATTTTATTATAATGGTCGATATTTTTTGTTACAATTTCTTTATATTTTTTTTCATAAAATAAATCTCCCATCCTTATTCCTGTTCTATAGGCCTTATCCGCATAAGCAGGCCCGATACCCCTTCTGGTCGTACCAATTGAATATTCACTGTTCTCTTCCTGAATAGCCTCAATTTCTTTATGATAAGGAAGAATCAAATGAGCACCATAGCTTATCAAAAGCCTGTCATAAATACTCAGACCTTTTTTCTCTAAATCATTTATCTCTGAGAGTAGAGTGTCAGGATGGATCACTACTCCATTTCCAATTACACATGTAACATTTTCATGTAAAATGCCCGAGGGTAAAAGATGCAAAATATACACTTCATCATCAATTTTTACTGTATGACCGGCATTTGCACCACCCTGAAATCGAGCCACAATATCAATCTTTTCTGAAAAAAGATCAACAACTTTGCCCTTACCTTCATCACCCCACTGAAGTCCGGTAATAAGTTTTACCTGTTTATTATTTTTCCTTAAAATTTTCAATCGCTGTATCCTCATTCTCAAATTGCTGAAAAACCCGTTCCAGTTTAGTGAGTTTGAGTAATTCCTTAACTTTTGTGGGAATATGCAGCAGAATCAGTTTTCCTTGATTGTTTCGTACTGTAGTTAAACATCCGATTAAGACCCCCAGACCAGAACTGTTCATCCATCTCACCGATTTTAAATCGATTATGAATTTTTTCTTTCCCTGAGATAAAAAATCACGAATTTTCTCTGAAATAGTGGCTGCGTCCGGCCCCCCGATCACATCTCCCTCCATGCGTATTAAAATAATATTATCCCTCTCCTCAATTGTAAACTTCATACCATCCTCACTAAAAATTTATCTTTTTCTTTTCCTCTTTGCCATCTTAAGTTTACGTTTTCCACCATGTTTATTCTGCCACTCAAAAATAGCCGGACTGGCAACAAAAATCGAGGAATACGTTCCAACAACCACGCCTACCAACATGGCAAATGAAAATCCTTTTAATACTTCCCCCCCAAAAATAAATAAAATAAGGACAACAATAAAGGTTGTAACAGAGGTCACAACTGTTCTACTCAAACATTGATTTATACTTTTATTCAATACACTGAAAAGGTCTTCTCTGCGTAATACTTTTAAATTTTCTCTAATCCTGTCATAAACCACAATTGTATCATTCAAAGAATACCCTACAATGGTAAGGAACGCTGCAATCTCTTTTATGGAAATTTCAATATTCAATAGACTAAATATTCCTAATGTTATTAATACATCATGAAAAAGAGCAATAATTGCACCGACAGCAAATAAAAGTTCAAATCTTATCCCAATATATATTAAAATCAACAACAGCGCTACCAGGATAGCCCAGATAGCAGAATTTCTTAATTTTTTCCCGATCTTTGGACCAATAGTTTCTACTTTTCTTGTCTCATACTCCTTTCCGGTAAGAGATTCATCTATGATAGTTTGAACCTTCTCAGCCATTTGGGCAGCAGAAATTCCTCGCTGCTGTTCAATATAAATTAAAAATTCTCTTTTAGTTCCAAAACTCTTTATTTCAGCATTAGATATTTCTGAACCTGAAAGAATATTTCTAAGCTGTGCAGTAGTAATATCCTCAAAAAATCTTATCACTACAGAAGTCCCCCCCTTAAAATCTATCCCATAATTTGGTCCACCTTTAATAATCAATGAAACAATACCTACAACAATCAAGGTCAGGGATATAATATATCCTATTCTTCGTTTTGATAAGAAATTTATGGATGGATTTTTGAATAATCGCATGTATAATTCCTTTCTATATATATCTCTTATTTGTTAATAATTAAATACTAAGTTTGGTTAAGGTTTTTCTGGAAGTGATAAAATAAAATATATGCCTGGTAACCACCAACACTGTAAACATACTTGCCAGGATACCAATAGATAGGGTTACTGCAAATCCCCTTACCGGACCGGTCCCAAACTGATATAGAACAAGTGCTGTTAATAAAGTAGTTAAATTAGCATCCAGTATAGTAATAAATGCTCTTGAATATCCGGCATCGATTGAAGCACGAACCGTTTTCCCTGTATCTAATTCCTCCCGAATTCTTTCAAAAACCAACACATTCGCATCAACTGCCATACCAATAGTTAAAACAATTCCTGCTACACCTGGTAAAGTTAAAGTAAAACCAAATTGAGCTAAAACCGCCATTACCAGTATTAGATTTAAAATTAAAGCTATATTTGCAATTAAACCGGATCCTTTATAGTAAATAACCATAAATAATATTACCAGTGCCATACCAATGATTGCAGACCATTTTCCCTGATTGATTGAATCTCTCCCTAAGGAAGGCCCTACTCTCCTCTCCTCAGCGATATGGATAGGGGCATCAAGTGCTCCCACTCGTAAAACAATTGCAATCATCTTTGCTCTGTCCATACTTCCGATCCCGGTAATTTGATTGTTTGCTCCTAATTTACTCTGTATCTCTGCTGCAGTTACAACTCTATTATCAAGCACTATTGCCATCATTTTATGAAGATTCGCACTCGTAACTCTTCTTATAATCCTGGCACCGGTTCTGTCCAGAGTAAAATTTACCACAGCACTTCCGGCAGTCTGCATCTGGTTCCCGATTCCTACATCTGCATCTTTAAGATATTTTCCGGTTAACTCAGCTTTATCTTTTAAAAGATAAAGTCTCCGATAAGATTTATCTCCAACCTGATCTGTCTCTGAAGCCCATACAAGTTCAGTGCCTTGAGGGTATAATTTCTTAATATCCTCTCTCTCTAATATTTTATTAACAGCTCTGACATTATCAACAGGAACAATTACTCTTCCTTCCTGACCTGTACGCAGCAAAGCCAGAAAAGGGTGTTCTTTAAAAATCTTTTTATCAACTAAAACTGTTGAGTCCTCTGAAGCTCCGCTTGTATCTGTTTGAACTTCTTCAATCTCTCCAAACAGCTCATTAACACTTACAACTTCATCTTCACTTTCCCTGGTTTCAGTTTCTACAGTATCTGCCTGAGTGCTGTCAATTGTACTCTCCTTGTCAGTCTTTACAACTCCTTTTTCTTTGGCTAAAGTGTTATCAATATCTTGTATTAATTGAGTAAATTCTTCCGGGGGTGCTAACATTTTAAATTCCAAAAGCGCAGTACGCCCTATCAGTTCTTTAGCCATCCTCGGATCTGATAAACCTGGCAGCTCAACTAAAATCCTTCGATCTCGCAATCTCTGAAGATTCGGTTCGGAAACTCCAAACTGATCCACCCTGTTTCTTAATTTATGTAAAGAACGGGTCATCGCCTCCTCGGCTTCTTTATCCAGATATTTTACCACCCGGCTTTCCGAATCGCCCCGTTCACCCCAATATCTGTTCATAGATATATCCTGTTTCTCAAATTCATCCTGTAGAATATTCAAAAAATCTCTGGTACTGACATTCATCTGTTCCCGGGTTCTGTTTAATATTTCATTCAAATTTTCATCCTTGTTCTCTGCAAGCTGTTCTACTAATTTTGGTAAATCCACTTCATACACAAGTCGGATCCCCCCCTGCAAATCAAGTCCCAGGTTAATGGATTGATTGATTAATGAGACCAGCTTTCCCTCTTTCTCAAGCTCAGTTCTTTTTTCTTCAGGTAAGGTTAAATATTTATAGGTAGGGTAAAGAGCATACAATGCCCAGCTTACTAAACCTATGATGATTATCGTTTTAATAATACCTTTATTTTTCATACAAATCTCCTACATAATTTACTGGTAATTTCAAAAATTAACCATAAACCTAAAACGTAATGTAATTTATTCAATAACAAGTTGCAAGTAATTTTTAGAATTCTTTTTTATCCGGTTCCGATCTCTTTCTCATATTTTTTTTTGAATTTTAATATGCTTTCATAAAGAGCAAGTGCAATTTTTTGTCGGAATGTCCTGGTCCGTAGTTGACGCTCTTCATAGGGGTTGGATAAAAAAGCTGTTTCTACCAAAACCCTGGGCATGGAAGCACCCACCAAAACAAAAAATCCTGCCTGAAATACCCCCTTACCCCACTGTTGGATTCTGGTTCTTACCTTTAAATGATCGTTAACTATATCTGCCATATCAAGACTCTCATTCAGATAAGAATTCTGGGCTATAGCATTCAAAATATAGGAAGCATCTTTATACTCAGTATAGCTGTCATCATATTCAATAACTGAATTTTCTTTTTCAGCAACCTCTAAAGCCATCTTGGTTTTACTCTTTCCTAAAACCCAGGTTGAAAAACCTCTCACATTATTATTTCTGGTTGCATTAGCATGGATACTGATAAAAAGTTTTCCGTTCATTTTGTTGGCAAACTTTGTACGTTCCTGCAATCCCACATAGGAATCATCATTTCTGGTAAGAAATACTTTTACATCCAATCTATCCTCCAGTAATGTTTTTAGCCGTTTAGAAATGTCAAGAGTTATATCTTTTTCCTTTGTTCCGTTAGGACCTACAGCTCCCGGGTCTCTCCCCCCATGTCCGGGGTCTATTATAATTCTGTCTATTAACCATTTTTCTCGGACAGAAGCAATAGAGTTATCTGTTTCCATAACTGGCTGCACTTTATGCCAAACAGAAATAATTATTTCATTGTCTTTAACATCAATTGATTTATCATTAATTTCTCTATCTAATTTAAAAGTTATTTGAGAAGATTTATCAAATTGAAAAGCTACAATTTTATCAACAATTCCTCTTTTTGTATCCGTAGAATTCTGCACTGTATCAATTTTTCCTCCCAAAACTGTAACATATAACCACCCATGCCTGAAAGATGTAGATATATCAGATTTTTCAAATTTCCCATTTGTATGGATGTGCAGTGAACTCCCATTGTTTTTGGTCTCAACATTAATACTTAGAATATTATAATTGAATCTGTTTACAGTTAAAACCTTACTATCATTATTAAAACTAATATCATCAAAAAATCTGTATCCTACAATGGTAATAAAGATTGCAGCAGGAACATAGATGTCATCTCCGGTATCAACAGTAACCAGAGGCATTTGATAAATTTCTTCATCAAGAATTAAAAAAGGATTATATCCAGAAACGATTAGAGAACCGGTTCCCAATTGTATTACTATCTTCCTTTTTTTCTCATTAATAAAATATTTAAAATTTAAGCGTTCAGCAAATGTCTTTAAAGAAAAATAGGTTACTTCATCCTTAATGAGAGCAGGAATAGAACAACTTTGTTCTGAATGCTCTAATTTAAGTGTAATCTCTCTTTTTTGAAAGGCAAAGCCATTATTATTAACAAATATTAAGAGAGATAAAAAAGCAAAGCATATAAAAATTCTTATTGATGTCATAGTTCTAAAATTCATTTTTTATATTTAACAATTAGGTATCCTTTTTTAAAATCTTACTTGCTTTTTTAAGGAAACTTTTTTCATCCTTGGTAAGATTCTCCATTCCCACCTGATTTGCTTTATCAAGTATATGATCCACTATTCTTTTCATTTTTTCTCTTTCTTCCCGCTTCTGATTGTCAACAGATATTTTTCTGCGTCTTTTCCATTCTTTATATTTATTAATTATCCAGTCAAAACGCAATCCTTTTTTCATATAAATATATCCAATCAGCATCCCCCCAAGATGGGCAAAATGAGCTACTCCATCCGCACTTCCTGAAATACCGCCTAAAAGTGACATGCCAACAAATAGAAACGCAAGGGTTCTGGCCCGCATCTGTACAGGGAAAACAAAAAAGAGTAAAAGAGTAATGATCCTATTGGGAAACATAACAGCATAAGCAGTTAAAACGCCCATAACTGCTCCTGAAGCACCGATAGTAGGTATTGTTGACATAGGAGTCAGAATGGTATGAATAACCCCTGCTCCTACTCCGGTAATAAAATAATATTTGTAAAACTCTTTTTTCCCCCACATTCTCTCTATTTCCACTCCAAAAATCCAGAGAGCATACATATTCAACAAGATATGGAAAAAATTTCCATGCAGAAACATATAGGTAAAAAATTGCCAGATGAATAACCTTGACCAGGAAAATCTCGGAATTAAACCTAGGGCAATAATCATTTGGGGACCTATAAGCATTTGTAAAAGGTATACCACACCATTGGCAATGAGAAGGGTCTTCACTGCCTGGGTTATACCCCCTCCCCCAATCCTCCATCGCATTTGATTAGTTGAATACATTTTTATCACCTTGAATTATTTTTTTATTACACTGTATAAATTATATATTTCAGGACATAGAGCTCTGACTGCTGTAAAAAGCCACTGACCATAATTTATACTACCTGCTCTCTATCATCCTTCTCCGACACCCTGTTTTTCCGATTCTCCCTGTCTCACTCATCTCAACGATAATTGGCTGTTATACAAAATCTACTATTGCTCTAACGTCCTCACGATCTGTCTTATACTTCCCTAAAACAACACCAGTTTAATACCACCGCGTATCCCGATTCCGGAAACATTAACCTCAGCAGTTTTTTTACCAATATCTGGAAAATCTTTTTTTCCCTTTGGTTTACAACTATTATAAAAACCTTCTAAAATAAAAGAAGAACGGCTGCCGATCTCATATTCAATTCCCAGAAAGACATTCCATCCAAAACCAGAAAAAGTGGCATCTTTTAAAAATAAAAACTCATAAGTTAATCCTCCCCCTGCAATCCAGGCAAAAGATCGCTGCATGGGAAAAGAAGCAGTAAGATCAACTGATAAAGGTAAAAGAGTATGAGAATACTCTTTAGTCTCATCAACAACATCATAATCTACATCCTCTTGGGTTAACTCATATTTTACATCTTTAGATTTACTTGTCTTATTAAAATAGGAGATCCCAAAACTTAAATCAACTCTTTCGTCTACAGCAATACCATAGCTTCCACTGAAAATTATGCTACCTTTTAAGCTTTTTGGATTGAAGTAACCACCCTTAAATTTTAACACCTTAGTACTCTGGGAATAAACAGATGAGACTAAAACAAAAATAACAAGTATTATGACTGAGGTTTTACTTTTTAACTTCATAACATTTTCCTCTCTATTAAATAAATTTTAATTATTATTCCTCTCTAATTCAACGACATTTCAAAAACCTACGAAAAATACCAAAACCAATAAATAAACTCAATAAAAATAATTCCGTATTTTCTGTATATTTCGTAGGGAATGTTTTCTTTAAATCAGACTCATTTATATTTTACAATAATTCTTAACGCCCAATTCTTTATTCAAAATTGCTAATTTTCTATCAGTCAAATGCTAATCTGCTAAATGCCAACTGCCAACAATTACTTTACTGCAATACTCAACAGTTTATTCTTAATATAGATCATCTTTTTAATCTCTTTGTTCTGAGTATATTTCTGAACCTTGGGATCCGCTAAAGCAGTCTTTTTAATCACCTCTTCATCAGCATCTGCACCCATTTTCATTTGTCCCCGTACCTTACCATTGATTTGCACTACAATGTTTACTTTTTCAGTGGCCAATTTTTGTTCATCCCACTCCGGCCATTGGGAATCAAAAACACTATCTGTATTGCCGATTTGATGCCATAACTCTTCTCCCAGATGGGGAGCAAAAGGAGAAAAAAGCTGTATCATTGTTTTTAATGAATTATTCAGAATTTCCCTGTTCTGATCCTGTGGTAAAACATCCTGAATATAAAGATACATTTCATTTACCAGCTCCATAATTCTACTTATGCAGGTATTGAACTGAAACCGTTTGAGATCCTGGGTGACCATTTTAACAGCATAATGACATTGTCTTTCCAAAGTTTGAACTTTCGCTGTTTCCTGACCCTGGGGCGGAGTTTTTAAAATCGCATCAATTAGTCGCCATACCCGGTAATAAAATCTGTTGATTCCGTGAATACCGTCTTCAGACCAATCACCTCCTTCTGTGTAGGATCCCATAAACATCATATACATTCTGAATACATCTGATCCATATTCATGAATATAATCATCAGGATTAATGACATTCCCCCGGGATTTTGACATTTTAGCACCCTGATTAGTGATAACTCCCTGATGAATGAGCCTCTGAAAAGGCTCGTCAAAATCAATCATATTTAAATCGCATAATACCTTGGTTATAAAACGGGCATACATTAAATGCATAACCGCATGCTCTGCTCCGCCTACATATTGATCTACAGGAAGCCATTTATTTGCAAGTGTAGTGTCAAAAGGAAGAGAATCCAGGTTTGGAGACAGAAATCTCAAAAAATACCAGGAAGAACAGACAAATGTATCCATGGTGTCGATTTCTCTTTCCGCCTTTCCACCGCACTTCGGACAGACAGTATTAACCCAGTCAGGATTTGTTACCAAAGGGGATACACCGCTGCCGGTAAATTTTACTTCTCTGGGGAGTTCCACTGGCAACGCTTCTTCAGGTACAGGGACATATCCGCACTTTTCACATTTAAGCATGGGAATGGGGGCACCCCAGTACCGCTGACGGGAAATAAGCCAGTCGCGAAGTTTATAAGTTATTCTACTGCCTCCCCAATTATTTTCATCTAAATAGGAGATTACTTTCTGTATACCAGCAACAGATTCCTCTCCTGAAAAGGGCCCGGAATGTATCATTATACCAGATTCGACAAATGCTTCATCCAGCTTTCCGTGTTCCTCTCCGTCCGGACTGATGACTTCTCGTATGGGAAGATCAAATTTAGTGGCAAACTCAAAATCTCTTTGATCATGAGCCGGTACTGCCATAACTGCTCCGGTGCCGTAACTCATAAGCACATAATCTGAAATCCATACAGGTATTTTTTCTTTATTTACCGGATTAATACAGTAACTCCCGGTAAAAACACCGGTTTTTTCTTTATCCAGGGATGTTCTGAATATCTCTGTTTCTTTCTGGGAAGATGAAATATAAGCTTCAACTTCTTTTTTATGATCATCAGTTGTTAATTTATCTACCATGGGATGTTCAGGAGCCAGAACCATATAGGTAACTCCCCAGAGAGTATCGGGACGGGTTGTAAAAACCTCTATAGAATCATTATACCCGTCAATAGGAAATTTTATCACTGCTCCTTTACTTTTGCCAATCCAGTTCTTCTGCATGGTAACTGTTTTTTCCGGCCATTCAATTTTATCCAGATCTTCCAGTAATTTATCCGCATAATCAGTAATTTTAAAAAACCACTGTTCCAGATCTTTTTGGATCACTTCTGCACTGCACCTTTCACATAAACCATCAACCACCTGTTCATTAGCTAACACTGTTTTACAGGAAGGACACCAGTTTACCGGTGCTTTTTTACGATACGCCAGTCCATTTTTATACAACAGCAGAAAAAGCCATTGTGTCCATTTATAATATTCAGGCCTGCTGGTGTTAATTTCTTTAGACCAGTCATACATGGCCCCGATTTCTTTCAGCTGACTTCTGATTTGACTGATATTTTCCTCAGTTGAATCAGCCGGATGTATTCCTTTCTTAATGGCTGCGTTCTCAGCCGGAAGACCGAAAGCATCATATCCCATAGGTTCAAATACGTTGTATCCCTGCATGCGTTTAAAACGAGCCCAGGTATCAGTGGGAGCGTAATTATACCAATGTCCGATATGAAGTTTGTCACCGGATGGGTAGATAAACATTACCAGACAATATAATTTTTCTTTTTCTTTATTAGCTAAATCTATAGTATATAAATTATTATCCCGCCAGTATTTTCTCCATTTTTTCTCAATATTCTTAAAATCATATTCACCCATATCTTTCCCTCTGTTCAAATTCTGATACACAAAAGATCAACGGTAAATATAATAAATGATTAAAAGAAAAACAAAATAAATTTTTTGAAAATCAGGAATAGCACTTGTGTAATTATTGAAAAAATGTTATTTTTGAAATAAAAGGAGAATAAATATGATTTGTCCTGCGTGTGGAAATACATTAAGTAAACTAACAGTTAACAATATTGAATTTGATGTGTGCAACGGAGGGTGCGGGGGAGTATGGTTTGACTGGTTTGAACTGCAAAAAGTAGATGAACAGCAGGAAGCAGCAGGTGAAACACTGCTTGATATTGAACAGGACCCCGGAACAAAAGTTGATTTTTCAAAAAAAAGAAACTGTCCTAAATGCGGTGATGTAGTTATGATGCAGCATTTTTTCAGTGTCAAAAGAAAAGTGATGGTGGACGAGTGTCCCAAATGCGGCGGCTTCTGGCTGGACTGCAATGAGCTCAGAGAAATTCGTAAACAATTCAAAACCGAAGGGGAAAGAGAACAAGCAGCTAAAAAATTTGTAAGGGAGGTTGCCGGTTCCAAATTAGCTGAGATGGAAAAAGAGGACAAAAAAAAACTGGAAAAATCCCGCAAGGTAGCTAAAATGTTCAAATTCATCTGTCCCAGCACCTATATTCCTGGTGATCAGAAATGGGGAGCATTTTAATAAATGACAAAGTATTCAGAAATATTTTGAAATGTAAGGAATTACATGAGACTGAAAATAAATGATATCAAGATCGGATCCAGAATACGGCAAAATATTGGTGATATCACATCCCTGAAAGAATCTATTCGTACTATCGGACTACTCCAGCCTATTATTGTAAATAAAAAGAAAGAACTGATAAGCGGTTTTCGCCGCCTGGAATCCTGCCGTCAGCTGGGTTGGACTGATATTGAAGCAAAAATGATTGAAACTGAAGAAGATAAACTAAAAGAACTGGATGTAGAATATCATGAAAATCTGGGAAGACTTAATTTAAGTCCTGAGGAAAAACAGAATTATCTGGAAACCCGAGAAAAACTCCTTCATCCTAAAACACCACTACAAAAATTTTTTCTCTGGCTGAAAAATCTATGGGATATGCTTAAAGCGTTGTTCAGCAAGGAATAACAATGATTAAAACCTTGTTCCGTCACCCTGACAGGGTCTATTAACTAAAGACGCCTGTCAGGGTGACTTGTTTCCACGGATAGAGGCAGTCCCTGACTGCCGGTGTGGTATACATATAAAACCGCAGTCAGGGATTGCGGTTAGCTGTTTTTTGGATGTTGGTTTGAATAGTGAGAGATACATTAAATCAAAAACAGCCTGTCACACTGAGTTCATGGAAGTGTGACAGGCCACAAAGCAAAGATTCTGATGGCTCTGGACTTCACAGTCCAGGGCCCAAAAAACTTTCCTGACTAGTTATTTCAATAAAAACATCTTCCTACATATTGAATTTCCTGCAAAAGACAGCTTGTAAATATAAATACCTGATGAAACAACTTTCCCTTTCATATCTCTTCCATCCCAATTGACCTGGTAAGATCCCTGATGTCTGAAATCATTAATAAGCGTAACAATCCTCTCACCTCTGATGTTGTAAACAGTCAACTTCACATGTCCGGCTTTATCAAGACTATACACAATGGTTGTTTCCAGATTAAAAGGATTTGGATAATTCTGAGATAATTGAAAATTGACTGGAATGGTATTTTTTTGATCAATAGTTGTACCACCGGTATCATCAATTTTTATTATCGTTCCACCCCGTCCGGTTGCCCAGCCCTTATTTTTCCCCGGAAACGACACAGATTTCATGGCAGCACTGGTAGCCGTATTCTCAATCTGTTCCCAGGAATCTCCCCCATTACTGCTTTTATAGATATCACCCCATTCTCCCACCATCCATCCCTGAGAAGAATCAGAGAAACACACATCAGTCATGTTATGAGCAAAAATATCCTGTTTAATCCAATTGTCACCACCGTCTGAAGTCTTAAACGTTGTTTCTCCGCAAATAATACCATTATCTTCATCACTAAAAATAATTGAGTAAGTATTATAATACTCTTCAGGTAAGCTTACAGCAGACCAGGTTTTTCCTCCGTCAACGGTTTTAATCAAATCACACTGTGCTCCCAATACCCAACCGGTGTTCTCATCCTGAAAAAAAATCTTTCCTGATTTAATTTCATATCCGATAGTTATGGTACCTGGTTGACTGGTATTTATCAACTCCCAGGAAGTACCTCCATTAGTAGTTTTAAAAAGCTGAATAGACATATCAGGATAGGATATAGCGTCAGTCAAAGCCCAGCCCTTCTGATCATCCAAAAAAAAGAGATCCACAATCTGTCCTTCAGATACTCCCTGTGCCTGTTGACTCCAGGTTTCTCCTCCATCTTCAGTATATAGAATTCCGGTTGTCTTCCCGGTTCCTACATCTGATGAATGACCTACAGCCCACCCTTTGTTTTCAGTAACAAACTGAACTGCATCGAGTCTGGTGCAGTTACTCATCCATTCGGTAGCAAGACTGTACTGTTCAGTCCAGGTTTCACCTCCGTCACTGGTGTGAAAAATGGCCTGCGCCCAGGTATCAGGTCCAATGCTTTTCCTTCCTGTAGTCCATCCTTTTATTTCATTGATAAAATATACATCCTCAAACTCATACAGCTCATTAATAGATTTTTGGGTAAACAAATCCTCTCCCTGACCAAACATTCCCAAATCACCCCAGGGATCTGCAGAGGTTGCTATATACCCTTTATCACCAACTGCAACGACTTTATCTTCAAATACTGTAAGTGCATAAAGTCCGGTATAACCGTCATGCTCTTCCATTCTGATTGTACCCCAGGAATCACCTCCGTCCATAGTCCGAATTACCGGAGGCCCCCAGGCTGAATTATACGCAGTACCTACTGCATATCCTCTTAAAGAATCAATAAACTCCACATCCCAGAGAGTATAGTTTTCAGCAATCCGCTGCCAGGTATCTCCTCCATCTGTGGTTTTGAATATAGTGCCTCCGGTTTCACCAGAACTCCCGGCAAATCCCACTGCCCATCCCCTCTCTTCAGTAACAAAATTAATATCTGTAAATACAACATTAATACCCGGAACATACTTTTCTACCCAGTTCACACCTCCGTCTTCAGTATAGTACATCGCACCACTGGTTTCCATCAAAAAATCCACTTCGTCATTTCGTATGCCAGCTGCCCATCCCTTCTGATTATTCTGAAAGTATATACAGTGAAGTATTCCTGCATCTCCGGGAAAGGTTTGTTCTGTCCAGTCCTCACCTCCATTTGATGTATGAAAAACTCTCCCCTGCCAGCCATCAGGTTCATCAAAAGGATCATAATGAATTGGTTCATTTGCTACTGCCCAGCCATTTAACCCATCTGTAAAATATACTGACTTAAAATTCAGGTTTATTCCTGCATTCTGAACTGTCCAGGTATCTCCGCCATTCACTGTATGTACAATAGTACCGGAATTACCTACCGCCCACCCTTTGTTACTATCGATAAAATGAACATCCCATAAATCTTCATTCACAGCAGCTGATTGGACAGTCCACTCGCTGCCGCCATTTATAGTCTTTAATATTGTTGCCTGGTACTGTTTTGTTGACTGATCCCAGTGTTTTCCACCCACAGTCCAGCCGGTATTAGAGTTAATCAGACATATATCTTTTAAATCATATCTGGTCTGTTGAAATTGTTTTGTGATTTTCTGGGCAGATAATGGACAATTACATATAAACCACCCAATTAAAATAATACTAATCTTTCTAACCATTGTATTCTCCTTATTTTTAAAGAATGGTTTTAAGTGTATAGCTGTAACTCTCTAAAGGGAATTTATCAGTTTCATTGAATTTAGAAGCATACATTCCGCAGTTACTGCCGATTTTATTTTCTTCAAGTTCTCCTATACTCAACATTGACTCATATCCATATTTTTTCAACTTCTGGATAAATTTCTCAGCTCTTTGAAAGGGAAATTTCATGTCAAATCCATTATCAAGTGCAGTTTTAGTAGGATTAACCGGTGTAACCTTAATAAAAAAATATTTTGCAGGATAAAGAGCTAAAAGTGTATTAATATCAACCGGAATACTTTCGGAAAAAGCAAAATTCAGAGTGATTTTCTTGCCGCCCCTATCATAAAATTTCTCTCCATATTCTGAAATATCTCTAAAATTCCATTTTTTTACCGGAATGATCCTATCCCGTACATCCGGATCAGTGGAATGAAGAGAGAACTGCAGTTGAAACTTTTCCGGAAACATATCTTTTTTAAGGTGCAGTAAATCCTGAAAGAATTTTTCACAACCGGTGGGAGCTACAGTGGAAATGCAGGGGATAAGCCCCGGGGCATCATACATTTCAGGAAGGTCTCTCAGAACACTTAACACATTCTCATTAAAGGCCGGTTCCCCCATACGGGCAAACTGAACTTTGAATTTCTTGACAGGCACTTTACGGTTGGGATATCGTTTCATTACCAAATAGTCAATTTGAGAGAGGATATCCTCATAGGAAATTCTTCCCCCATAATCTCCCCCGGCATCACAAATGCTGCAGTTTACCGGACATCCGTACAGGGTTGATACTATCAAAACCCATTTGATTTTTCTGGGAATTGGTGGTTGAACCGATTCCACAAATTCAATAATCTTATTTACTCCGGTCTTGGCAACATACACTTTAGCGATATCATCCCTGCCCGCTGTTGATAAAATTTCCACTCTTCTCCTTTAGTTTATCATAAATAATCATTGCAGTTTTAATACCTTCACCTACAGCGATCCCTGTTTGCCGGTAAAACCCACTATGTACATCTCCGATAAAATGAAAAATTCTTTTCTTGATTAAAACATTTTTTCTTAATATAAGATTTTCTGATAAAAAGTCAAGAGCCGGATCTCTGCCGATAGCAATTAAAAGATAATCGACCCCAAAGGAGTGTTCTGTTTCCTGACACATAAAAGTCAGTGAAAGTCCTGATCTGTTTTCTTCCATCTTCTTTAACTGATAGTTTTGGAAATAGGAAATAGACGGATTTTTTTTTGCCTCCCGGAACAAAAGACTCAGACATTTATGGAAATTACTGCGGTTAAAAATCATGACCTTGTTTTTCTTTGCAGCCAGGTTAAGAGCATAATCAAAGGCTGCATCTCCGGCTCCAATGATAGCAATGTTTTTCCTTTTACAGTTTTTCAGAGGAAGTATTTCATAAAATATGTTTTTGGACTTTTTCAGGAATGGCGACAGTTCTGGTAATTCTCTGGGAATCGTTCCAGAAGCAACAATCAAAAATAAACAACGAACTACTGATTGATCGGATATGAGCTTAAAACATTTATTCCCAGAATCATAGTCAACTTCTTTTATTTCCTCTTTATCAACTCGTATCCCCGTAAGGTGTAACTGCTTTTGAAAATGTTTTATCAAAGAGATACCTGATATACCATAGGGAAATCCAGGATAATTTTCAACCCGATGTGCATTTAACAAAAGCCCTCCTATATTTCTCTTCTCAAAGATTCGAAATTCTATTTCATATCGTTTTAACTGGAAAGCAGCTGCTATTCCAGCAGGACCTGCACCGATTATGGCAACTGTTACGATTGATTTCATAATTTTCTCACTAACTTTTCGCATAATGTACACACAGCAAATCCATGAGAAAGATTGATACAGGATGAGGTATGGAAATCAAGGTTATAGGTTGCGGTTCCGTCTACCGGAAAAAACACAGTATATCCTCTTACAAATGCAGATCTGATAGTGCACTCACAGCAAAGATGAGTCATTACACCTGTTATTACCAACTGTTCAATATTATTATCCAGTAAAAAAATATGAAGTTCTGTTTGGTGAAATGCATCATATTGACTTTTCTCAATTATGTTACTATCAGCAGTATCCAGGGAATTAATGATTTCACTTTCTTTCAACCGAGGATTGATAAGGGTTTTCCACCATATTTTCATCATTCCGGCATTAGCTTCAGTATTACTATGCCGGGTAAAAATAACAGGAAGTTGCTTTGAACGATAACCGGCCTGCAAAGTACTGATATTTTCTACTATTGCAGGAGCAGAGGGTATAAAAGCATGAGACTTCTGATTAAGAAAAATATTCTGCATATCAAGAATCAGAAGAGCGGATTTTTCCGGATTAAAACGACTCTTAATATTTCTCTGATATGAGAAAATTTTTCTGATAATATCTCCGGATATTTCCTGAATATTTTCAGGAGTGAAATAGGATTCCTTCAATTTTGTTTACCTTAACCTAAATTCTAAAAATTCAAATAATTTCCAATCACATGGATCTGTTTGGTTTTTCAATCTCAGAAGGCGACATCCCAGCTTAATTTTTTAAATGTAAATCTTATGGCTTTAAAATTAAACATTTTTTCTTTGACATGTGGATACCACCGTTTGGTATAATATACATTGTGCTTAACTCCGTGTCCTCCAAAATATAACAACTTTAAAGCTTTCGGTTTTGTTACTATTTAGTGGTGGCGAAACATAAAAGTCCCATTTATTCTTATATTGTAAAGATTTAATTTTTAATTATTATAATATACAAAACTTAATTTTTTAATTCAAATTTTTCTATCTGCTTTCCTAGCGTTTCTCCGGCAGGACTAAAACAAAGCACAGCTTTATATCCTGTGACTTCTCCAAACATCCGGGGTTTTACATTCACAACGGTTAGAGGCAGTCCCTGACTGCCGGTGAGTGGTAAGATAAAACCGCAGTCAAGGACTGCGGTTAGCCGTTTCTCTCTTGTGTACTGAATCACAGGAAAGCTGAAATTTCAAAACCTTATTTCTTTTAACCTTAGTAGTACAAGAATCAATAAAACCTTCAACCTTATTACCTTATTGATGATTGTCAGAAAAATAAGGTAATAAGGTAAGGAATTTTAAGATGATATGTTTCTACTAAGGTTAAAATTCTTAAAAGAAGGTTGTTTGTTACTGCAGTTCTGAAAGTCCTTTAAATCTTCATTATAACTTTGATGCTCTTTACGGTAGCAGCTGTACATGGTCAAGCAACAACGGTCCTACTTCATCCACTTCCAAGACTGTTACCTTTGAGGTGGGAAGCTGTCCTGATGCAGACAATAACCCTGTTTCATTTTCAGTTGATGTTTACAATGAAAATGTTCCGGGAGTATGGACAGGCTTGAAGGATACATACATCTGCCTTAATCCTAGCCAGGAATGGGACCCGGGCAATGGATGCTGCTGGACAATATCAGGAGAGAGCTGTTCTTCTGATAGTGACTGCTGTGGAACAAATCATTGTTCTGCAGGCAAGTGCTGCCCGGAGTATTATGAATGGGACGGCTATAGCTGTGTTTCCACTGCTGACGATGATTCTGATGCATGTTTAAGTATGGGAGGCGAGTATGATTTCCTGGGAGATTGGAGATGGACAAACGGAAATGAAAAATGTGTGCTTTCTTCCACAGATGAATATAAAAACTATGAAGACTATGAAATAGGTGTGCCTGATTAATTTGAAACAAGCAGCATGGATAGGAATTGCACTGGTTTTGGTTAGCCTTGCTTTTGCACAGACCTATGTAATCTGTCCTAATAGCGATGATTGTGTTCTCGGGGATTATTGTTATGAAGCTTATGATATAGAAAGACCATTAAATCCTTCTGGCAACGGAGAGGCTATTGTTGGCGGCGATATTGACGGCGACGGCGACGCAGATTACTGCAACGGCGGTTCTTGGGTTGACTGTGTTGATTCATGTACTGACTGCTGCAATGACGGCTGGGACTGCGTGGATAATGACTGTGTAGCTGGAGAGTGTGTTGGTAAGTTAGATGGAAGCTCTTGCACAGGCGGTGTTTGCGTTAATGATGAGTGCTGTACAGACTATGCAATAACAAGGCAATGCGATGATGCATGCACCTCTGACAATGCTGACTGGGGATGCTGTCTTTATGATGATGAGTGCGTTTACAATGGGGAATGCTACGGCGGCCGCTTTGATATTGACAAAAGCGGTGACGACAGGAATATCACATGCTCTAATTCTGTTTGGCTTGACTGCGATGACACAACCTGCAGTGATTTACAGTATGCAATGGCAGGAGAAACAGGAGTAGGTGAATATGGTGACTTAACAACAGTGGAGTGCTGCGGTGATGATGATAGTGAGATAGAGAATAAGTGTTATACAAACTCAGAGGTAGCGTGGAAGGGTTCTGATGTGATATCTGTTACCGGAGGAACAGCCTATACTTGCAGTTCTTCTGATCCTTTGGAGTGTTGCTCTGACTTTGACTGCATCGGTCCTGATGAAACATGCTATTCACAAGGATCTGCAGTTCAGTTTTACAGTTCAGGAAATGACACCAGTGTGATTTGTTATGTCTGGGGCAATATGCCTTTTGTAACAGCCGGCTGGGGTGATTGCGACAGTATGAGCAGCATGTGCGGCAGTGTATGCAGTTCTGCTGTTTCTGGAGAATCAGAACCTCACGGCGAATACACGCAGACAGAGATTGATAGCGGTGATACAGACTGCTGCGGCGATGATGATTATGAGTATTACAAATGCAACACAGAAAGTACAGTATGCAAGTGCTGCTCAGAAGACACTGATGTGCTGCAAGAGACTTCTACTGATGTATAGGAGTGTGTTGGAGACTGCGGTCAGAGCAGCGACCCGTGCAATTACGACGGAACAGAGCAGTCAGACTGCTGCAACGGCTATCACTGTGATTATTTGCATCCAGATTCAGACGGGACTACGCATTGCTGTAAGATGGAGTATATTTGGGATAAGACTTTGAATCAATGTGTTCCTACAAGAAAGTGTTCCCCCATATGCACTTCGCCATGGGACCCCGGTTGTTATGAACACGCTCCCTGCGGTTCAGATGCTTTCTGTTGTGAAGTATCTTATCAGACAGAAGGAGACTGCTTTTCATCTGCAGACTCGACAATGGGAGCAATCCCTTATTAATTAAAGATAACATATGTAGGCGGTCTTACAGAATTCTCCAAAAGAGTGTGATATGCACTTATCTGGCTTGGAGTTAAATCCTCATCTCCAACGACCTTCCCATCATAAATGATTATTGGCTTTCCAGGAGCAGCTTTAGCCAGCCCTGCTTCAGAAGAAGGTCCAATATCTCCCTCTAATGTATTATGGTCTCTGTCCTGGTTGAATTTGTTGATTATTATATCTTTATCTGACATGTAGGGTGTAGTTGTTGTTTCGTTACGAGCGCTTTCATATTTTCCTTCTAGTTCCTCAATAACTTCATCAATCCCGGTTATCGCTGTCAATCCTTCATGGTATGCTGTTGCCAAATCTGTGCCATTGGGTATATTAACAACTGTGGCATCTATTTTTCCCCTGTTCTGCGGGTTTTCGTACACTGCAGCAAATGGAGTAGAATTAATAAACTCCCAAATAAATGTTCCCGGTGTGCCATAGTCTGGGCGTTCGTCTTCACCGACCTTGTGAATCTCCTGAGCTGTGTAATCATGTACACCGTATGTTGAGCTAGCCAAATCAGGGTCAGTCATGAATGTTTCTGCATGCTGCTGGCTTGATGCATTCATGTGGTCAATGTTCACACAAACACTGTCTGCCTTCTTTGCCCATTTTTGCGTATATTTTCCCCATGGTTCAGACCAGCCTTTCTCAGCAAACACTGTCCCGTCAAGGAACTCGGTTAATCCGGGTTTGTTTGGAACAAGTCTCTGCGGACCAACTTTTGTAGTATCATCTTCTGTGATTGTGACGTCTCTTTCCATTGTGCGGTAATCAGTTCCTGTGCCTACCTTTATTCTGTATGTTCCCGGCTCTAAGCCCCCAATCGAGAAATTGCCTTCTACGTCAGTTGTGTCTGTTTTTCCTGCAATGCTGACTGGCTGTCCATATAACAGGGAATCATTGGTTATATCTGTTACCAATCCCTGCGCTATCCTCTCCAGCTCTGACACAGTAACGGTAAAGCTTGTATCACTTGATGCGCCTCTTTCATCTGTTACCTTGAATGTTACAGTCTTCTCTCCTTTTGCGTCATAGGCGTGCTTTGCATCAGAGGTAAAGTAATGCTGGCCTTCTGTTATCCATTCATAGTTTATCGGGTCATTATCAGGATCATAGCTTCCCAAATCAGAGAATGTAACTGTGTCCCCTACTGCTGCCTCTTTTGGTGTAACCTCTGCTTTGATAACCGGCTCTTCATTGTTTCTTGTAAGCTTGTATACAAATTCAATCGCGCCTTCGCCTTCTTCCACAAAAACAACATCACTCAAACTCTCATAATTGTTTCTGCTTACATCAACATCATACCACCTGCCTGCATCCATATCATTATTTGTTTTCTTAAGCCTTACCTTTGGAGCCATTGATGTGTTTGTGTTGCCGTCAAGAAGCATCATCTTTATTGACTCGCCGTTGTCCAGCATTGCAATATACACTCCTGCAGCCACTCCTGTTCCGCTGTTGTCAGTGCCGTCCCATGTATGGTAATGCTCTCCTGGTTCGAGGTTTCCATCGTAAAGGGTTTTAACAAGCTGCCCCCTTATGTTATAGATGCTCAAATTAACATCAGTATACTTATCTACGTCTATTGGTATTGTTGTAGATGGATTAAATGGATTAGGATAGTTCTGCTTCAGCTTATAGTCAAGGGGAACATCTGTGTCATCAGGGATGCTTGTGTTAAAATCCTCAAACTCCGCCATTCCTGAAGAATTCGTTGTATCATTATATGCAATGGATGTGTCATTCTGGCATACAAACTTTACCAATGCACTGTCAAGAGGATTATTGTTAAAATCATCAAGAACCTTAACCCTGACCGTTCTTCCTGCTTCCTCTGCAACAACCTTGTCAAGGCTTTTGCCTTTTACAGCGCCTGCTAAACTAAGGAACAGAGCAGCTCCGGCTAAAGCATACTTTACACTCTTAAAAGCTTTCATATCCCCTATATTAGCTTTCTCATATATAAAGCTTTCGGTTTTGTTACTATTTAGTGGAGGTGAATACTTTTCTTACTATATAGTTCTGCTGATATAAAAACATAACTACCATTTGATCACTGCTAATGTATCAATAGAATTAAAATGCATATCACGAGTAACAAGTGGTATCTGATGTTGAATTGAGATAGATGCAATCCATAAATCGTTTTCCGGAATAGGTGTACCTTTTATTTTTAACTTACCCTTAATTTTGCCATAATGCCAAGCTGTTAATTCATCACAGTGATAAACAGCACATTCTTTAGCAAATTCATGAATAAGATTAATATTCTTTTCTTTATGAACAGATTTTTGTGCTCCAAAATAAAGTTCTCCCAATACAATACTGGGAATAATAATATTAACACTTTTTTTAAGATGTTGTGTTACTGAAGGATCACCGGCAAAAAGAGCAATAACTATATTAGTATCAAGTAGATATCTACCACTCATCAGGATTTACCTTTTCGCAACCCTGTTCAATGACATCAGATATTATTTTAAGATCACCTTCATCAATTTCACCAGCAAAATCTAACAGTTTTTTCCCGTTCACACTATGTTTTCTTTGATGTGTTAAATTATTAATATATTGTAAAATTTGATTCTGCTGTTCAAATTTAAGGTGATCAAGTTGTTCAAGTATTTCTTTTTTAATTCGAGGATTGATCATTGTATACACCTCCATTCAACAATATGTTACATTCTTACTAAATAAGATAAAACTTAAAAATCTAAAATTCAACACTAATCTTCTTGAAGTTGTCATCTGGTTTGTATTCAGCGCTTTAGCAAGCCCTCTTATGTGATTTTCTGATTTTAAAAGCGCTTCTACAATCATGATATTGTAACTATTTTGTTTCATGTGTAACATAAAAGTGACATTTATTTTTATAATTTTCGGTTTTTAATAATATAAACTCAGAAATGCTTATAGTCAAGAAAAATTTTACCACTTGCCCTGCCACTCTTGAATCCAGCTTTTAAACTCCCCTTGTCAAGCAAATATGGACACTGAGTGTTTTAACCTTGCATTCCTCCTGACAGAATTTGAGACCACGGGGATTCCAATGCATGCTGGATTGGAATGTGCTGAAGTGTTTGCCGACCCTGACGAGGCTATCAAAAAAGTCCTAAATATGTCATTGCGAGTGTTTTTTACGAAGCAATCCCCTAGATTTTTAAATTAACTGAAGGAGATTGCTTCGTCACTGCGTTCCTCGCAAAGACATCAGTTGACTTTTTCGACAGTCTCGACAGGGTCATGGCCCTGTCAGGGTGGGGAATTGTAGTAATGCATGTACGACCAACGATTAACGATTTTTGATTTTGGAAGTTGCTCTAAGGTTATGCAAAACACCCGGGGTCCTTCGGACACCCGGAGTTTTGTTTTTACAACGGTTAGAGGCAGTCCCTGACTGCCGGTGAGGCATGTTAAAATCGACTGTATTCCGTCACACTGAGTTCATTGAAGTGTGACAGATCGCACTGGAATTCTGAAATAAAAACCTCCCGAAGAGCTTGTCCTGAACGAAGTAAAGGATCCAAACCTTCGGGAGGTTAAAAGACAAAGCGAAGCACTTTGCAATCTTTGCGAGCTCTGCGTTAATATTCTTTTTCATTGCCGAACGAGAAAAAAATACTTGATTAATACCACTATTTCACCGCTTTAACACCAGCTTTAAGAATTTCCAGCCCGTCTTCTGATCCTAACCAGGGATAGACAGCTCTCTCCGGATGAGGCATCATTCCCAGTATGGTCCCGGTAGGATCACAGATCCCTGCTCTTCCCTTAACCGAACCATTGGGGTTTTCCGGATATTCCTCAGTACCAGAATCAGAACCATAACGAAAGACTGTACGGGATTCATTAAAATCATCCGGAAGACTTATCCGGCCTTCTCCATGTGCTACTGGAATGCGGAGCTTCTGTTTATCTATACCCTGAGTCCACACACAATCAGTATCCTGCACATATATATCTACCCACCTGCTCTCAAATACTGCAGATCTGTTGCGGTCAACTATAGCAACAGGCTTGCCAATATCATTATTCCCCGGAAGTAACCCTGAATTGATAAGTATCTGAAAACCATTGCAGATTCCGATGATAGGTATATGCTTTTCCCGGACTTCCATAAGCTGTTCATTGAGTCTGAATATCAGATCTATTGCAAAAATTCTACCCGCTGCTACGTGATCACCAAATGAAAAACCACCAGGAATAACAATGAGGTCACATTCTGTTAATTTCTGTTTACCGGTAAGAAGATCACTGGTAAGATTACAAAAATCCGGATCTGCTCCAACCATGCGAAATGCTTCTGCTGTCTCATAATGACAGTTGATACCGGGAGCATACAAAACTTTTACTTTAGGCTGCATCAAACTACCTCCTGGCTTACAAATTTAATAAGTTCGGAAACGGCTTTTTCCAAACTTCGATAAGTTCTGACAGAGAAAAGTGAGCAGAAAATTTATCTGTATCAAAATTTAAATGAGAACCATTGATTATCTGACCCAGTTCTAAACAATCCAGCTCCTGTATCACAATGTCTGCAGAATCCTTATCCACTTCCAGTATAAGAGAACCTATCATTTCAGAAAACAAAACATTTTCCAATCGATTCGCATTCATATTACTCATGATATTCTTTAAGTTAATTTCACATCCCAAACCACTTCCCATAGCCATCTCGAATAATTTTACGATCAGTCCTCCCTGTTCCAGAGCAGATGATGACTTTATTAAACCGTTTTTCTGTAAAGAGTTAATTTTCTTCCAGAATTTTATTAAAAATTTCGGGTTCACCTCTGGTAAATCCGTTCCTCGTTGGTCAAACGTATCAAAATATACAGAACCACCCAGTTCAGTACTCAGAGGACCGGCAAACAGAAGCTTGTCCCCTGCACGCTGCCAGGATTTGGGAATTATTTTATTGACATTTTTTAATCTTCCCAACGCCAGTACCGCCAGAGTAGGCGGAATATCTATCCTCTTTCCGTCCGGGCCGACATAGGTTCCGCTGGAGCTGTCTTTTCCACTGATAAAAGGAGTTCCTAACTGTACAGAAAGATTACAGCATTCAGTCACCATTTTTGTTAATATCCAGGCCACTTCTGAATTTATCCGGGGAGTATAAAAATTATCACAAAGAACAATATCCTTATAATTAACTCCGACCGTAATTAACTTTGATATTGCTTCCACCATTATTAGTTTACCTGCTCTCCCTGGTGCAATCTCTCCATAAAAGGGATTGTACCCTAAAGATACAGCACAGCCGTATCTTTTCCCCCGTAAAGGTGCAGACACCCAGACATCATGAGGCATATAATTTTTTTTATCCCCATAGGGTTCGATTACTGTCCTGCCCTGAACAGTAGTATCAAACTGGGTTCCTGCAGCAGACTGATCACAAATATTCAGATGAGAAAGAATATTTGTAACAGCTGTTTTAAAATCATTCTCATTTTCAATAGCAGGAGGAGTAAAGGTATGATGCTCTGACTCTGGCTCCTGTACCGATATTCCCGGCAATTTGCATCCTTTTCGTAAATCCTTATAATCAAGATCAATAAGTACCTCCCCTTGTAAATCAGGAGTTACAGGTAAATCTTCCGGTTCTCTTTCCTGTTCCGGATCATACACTACCTGACATCTTTTTGATTCTGTGAACTTGCCTATAACTGCTGAGGGCACTTCATATCTTTGCAAAATCTCCAGGGTTTCTTCTTTTTTTTCAGCAGGAACACAGAGCAGCATACGTTCCTGACTTTCAGATATCCATATTTCCCAGGGGTACATTCCTTCTGTTTTTAACGGTACTTTTGCCAGATTAATCCAAACACCGCTCTCCTGACCCATTTCTCCTGCAGCAGAAGAAAGACCTGCAGCACCAAGATCAGTAATTGCCCGGAGACATTTATTGTCCCGGAGAACCGGAATAGCTTCCATAAATTTTCTTTCTTCAATTGGATGGCCGATTTGAACATGTGCAGCATCAACGGTAGCAGTATCACTGGTCATAGAACCCGAACTAACAGTGGCGCCGTGAATGCCGTCTCTTCCTGTTTTCCCCCCGATAAGTACAGCAATATCACCTAATTCGGGATGACCCTTTTTTGCTCTGGAAGCAGGTATAAGCCCAACTGAATGGCCCAGGGCAAAACATTTACCAATATAGTCAGGATGGAAGCGATATTTGGGAAACATCATAGGGATTCCCATAGGATTGGTATAATCTGCTGTGCCTTTGATCGCTTCAGCTAAAATTGTTTTAGGATGTAATACACCTTTGGGAAGATCTTCCCACATGGTGCGAGGATCCCCGATCCCCATAACTGTACTGCCTCCAATGGGCCAAGCTCCCTGCCCGCATCCCAGTGTGTCTCTGATTACTCCCCCGTGTTTGGTCATGATACCCCCGTAAGGGCTTATGGCAGTAGGAGAATTGTGAGTCTCACCCTTAACAGTTATAGCCCATCCATCATAAAACTCTACCGCACCAGCATTATCTTCAAATACAGAGATAACCAGGGGATGATCTATTTTTACCGTAGCTTTGTTCAACATTTCTAAAAGACCCAGACTTTTCCAGGTGGTATGGAAACAGTGATCAGACCAGGTCTGAGCAAACATCTCCAGTTCTCCATCAGTAAGCAGCCGTCCCATCCTGTTTTCTATTTCCTGAATTCGCAGCATATTATCTGCATCCAAAAATAATCTTCTTTCTTCACTTAATCTGATCAGCTGCTCTCTGGTTAATCCTCTCAGATCAACCTTTGTCACTGGCCCGGTACTTCCTACTGGTTTCAGAGTATCCCATTCTTCTCCGGATTTTATTATGGTCTCTACCTGAGGATTATACAGATAACGCTTTACTATCTCCTCAGCCTGCGTGGTATCAATACCTTTAAACTGATACCGATGAGCAATTCTTACCCATTCAATTCCGGAAACACCCAGATCTTCAGATCCTCTGAGTATGGAAGGAAGTTCAGGATCAGTAACTGCCCTTTGATACCCGACTTCAAAAACAGGCCCGTTTTTCTCATCCAATACTGAATGCGCTGCTATTTCTTCTGTTTCGGGATGGCATAAAAGAGGTTTTAGTTGAAAAGCTTCCTTTGTATGTATACCTTCAAAACGGAAAACTTTTTCAATAATCAGGTTTTGTAAAGAATGATACCCTTCAGCAGTAAAATGATGCAGAAGCACTTCTGCCTTTGGATCATCCTTGACTCTGTGCACATATATAGTGGAAATCACTTATGTCTCCTGCGAATTGAAAAATATTAGATAAATAATTTATACAAATTTTCTTTAAATGTCAAAGGGGTTTATTGTATTTTGCAGGAAATAAGTTCTAAAAGAAATCTATCTACAAATTTATTTTTCAACATCTTCATCATCTGTATCATCATCAACATCATAGTCAGGATATAATTTTTTCATACACTCAGGACAGAGACCGTGACTGAATTCAGTTTCAGAATGATCTCTGACATATTCATCAACCTGCTGCCAGTAGCCCTGATCATCCTTAACTTTTTTACATCTGGCACATATAGGTAACATTCCTTTTAAGGTTTTAACATTATCAAGTGCAGAGGTGAGCTCCTGTATAAGCTTTTCTCGTTCAATCTGTATTTTCTTTCTTTCCGTGATTTCCTGTTTTAAATCTTTATTTATTTTTTTTAGTTCCCATGTTCTTTTTTTGACTTGTTCCTCCAGCTGAATATTCTTCCTCCGTATTTGATAAGTCCTTATTCTGAATGTAACAAATACTGTCATTCCGATAAAAATCAAAATTAATATCTGAAATATTTTTGTTTGCCAAAACGGTGGAATTATTTGTATTTTCACACTCGCTTCTTCAGGATTCCAGACACCATCAGCATTAGAACCCTTGACTCTGAAAATATACTTCCCCGGTTTAAGGTTAGTATAGGTAACAAACCGCCGGGTCCCTGTTTCATTCCAGTTGTCATCGAAATTAACCATTTTATATTTATAACAGTTCTTTTCCGGAGCAGCATAATGAAGCGCTGCAAATTTAAATGAGATTACTTTATCCTTATGTAAAAGCTTAATGTTACTGGTTTCAGTAATCGATTTATCAAGAATGATCCTTCCCCTAACCTCTTCTCCGATAGGAACTGATTTATTATTAATCAGAAAATCTGTAAAAACAACCGGAGGAACAAAAGGATTATCTTTTATTTTATCAGGAAAAAAACGGTTGAATCCATTAATACCTCCAAAATACATTTCTCCATTTCTGGTTCTACAGCTTGCCCCTATATTGAATTCATTGCTCTGTAACCCATCCTCAACGTCATAATTTCTAAAGGTTTCAGTTTCTGGATCGAAACAGGATAATCCTTTATTGGTGCTCAGCCATAAGCGTCCCAGTGAATCTTCCAGAATACTGTAAATCAAATTATTGGGAAGACCATCTTTTATAAGATAATAAGTGAATGTTTCTTTCTCCCGATCCAACAGATTAAGCCCACTCGGAGTGCCTATCCAGAAACGCCTCGCACTGTCTTCGTACATACACAGTACTTCATTGTTGCTTAAGCTGGAAGGATTATCCGGATCAGTCAGATATCGGGTAAAATTTTTTGATTCATGGTTGAATTTGTTCAATCCCTTTAAAGTGCCAATCCAGAGAGTACCATAACTGTCCTCATAAAGTGAATAGATAAAATCACTGCTCAGTGATGATGTATCCTGAGCCTGATTTCTAAATACAGTAAATTCCGTTTGATTGAGATTAAATCGATTCAATCCTTTCTCAGTTCCGATCCAGAGAAATCCATATTGATCTTCACATACTGTTCTCACAAAATTACTGCTTATACTTTTCTGTTCAGAACTGTTATGCTGATAATGAAAAAAATCTTTATTTTTACGATCAAATCTGTTCAATCCACCGCCATAAGTTCCTATCCATAACCTTCCACTCCTGTCCTCATGCACTGCTCTCACTCGATTATTACTGATACTTTTAAAATCTTGAGGGTCATGTTTGAAAAAACTAAATTGATTCTTTACAGGATCAAATCTATTTAATCCACCTCCATAGGTCCCTATCCAGATTATACCTGCCTGATCCTCTATAATAGAATAAACAATATTATTATTCAGACTGTTTGCACTATGAGAATTTAACTGATAAGATAAAAACTGTTTTTGTTCCTGGTTATATTTATTTAATCCAACATCTGTTCCAATCCAGAGGATATTTGATCTGTCTTGATATATAGAGTAAATTTCATCATTGCTCAAACTTCTGGGATTATAAATATTATGATAAGAAATAAATTTTTCTGAATGAGGATTAAATATATACATACCATCACCTTTAGTCCCGACCCACAACATTCCCTGATCATACTCTCTAACAGCTGTAATGTCATCATTACCAGTATTTGCTGACCCTTCTTTATGATAAGTATATCTTTCAAATTTCTGTTGCTCACGATCAAAACGATGTAAAGCACCATTATCTGTTCCGATCCACAGTCTACCTGAATAATCTTCATAGATAGATGTTACACAGTTACTGCTGATACTCCAATTATCCTGTTCATTATGTTGATAACGTATAATATCAATAGAATCCTGATTTTTGCCGGTAAATTTGATTTTGTTCAACCCCCCTCTTTGAGTTCCTACCCAAAGTATACCAAATGAATCTGCATACACAACATTGATATTATCATCACTCAAACTTTGAGGTTTATCCGGTTTATTATAAAAGGTGATGAATTTCTCAGTTCTTGGGTTAAATCTGTTAAGCCCCTGTTCTGTACCAATCCATATAAATCCCTCTTCATCCTTACAAAGAGCTTTAATAAAATTATTACTTATTGTATTATTATTTCTTGGATCATTTCTATAATTAAAAAACTTTTCTATCTCAGTATCAAATTTATTCAACCCTCCCCCGTAAGTACCAATCCAGAGTATATTTTTATCATTCACACAATCTTCACAGATAGCACGTATATAATTATAACTGATACTGTAAGGATCCTGAGGATTATTTCTGTAGATATAAAATGTATATCCGTCATATTTATTTAATCCATCTTCAGTCCCGAACCATATAAATCCCCGACAATCCTGTAAAATACAGTATATCGAACTCTGAGACAGACCATCTTTTATACCAAGATTCTCAAATGTAATATTTTTTTCCTGTCCGTATGCATCTAACAGAGTACCAAGACAAATAAACATGATTTTAAATAGCAATTTGAAATTGTAATTCATTTCAAAGTTAAACCTATAAAAATAATAAATATTAAAAATAATTATAAATAAAGACAATAAAACAGGAATCACCCCTCCAGCCATACATTCTCTTTTCCTAAAACACCTCTCAATCCTTCTAAAACTTCAGGAGTGGGATTAATTTTGTATCGCTTTGATTTAAGCAGAAAATCACTGCCGTTATCTGACTTGATGTTTATAAATACCGGACAGTTGCCGGGATACCGGGCAAATAGACTAAGAATTTCTTTGACTTCTGCTTCCTCAATATTTCCGGGAGTCAGGGCTAAAGAAAGCTGTCTGGCAAACCGTTCTCTGGCATATTCAACAGGAATAATTTCATCAGCCAAAATAGAAACACTTCCTCCTTCACCGCTAACATCAGTATTGCCAAGTACAACAACCATATTTTCGTCCTGAATGATATTTTTATATTCCTCATATACTTTTGAAAAAACAATTATACGAACCGAACCGGTGAAATCCTCAAGCATGAAAAATGCCATTTGATTTTTATTTCTATCAAAACGCAGGCTTGTATTATTAATGATCCCGCATAATCGTACTTTACGGTTTGTCTTGATCTCTGAAAGTTTAGCAATTTCAGGATTGGCAAATGTGTTAACCTCATCTTCATACTTTAAAAGCGGATGCCCGGATATATATATTCCTAACAGCTCTTTTTCCTTAGTAAGTTTTACTGATTCTGACCAATCCTCTACCCTGGGCAGTTGTATAGCAACCTGTCTGCTTAAATCTGCATTATCAAAAATTGTTGTCTGTGATGCTGCATTTTCCTGCTGAAAAGCCTGCCCCATACTCAAACTTCTGCCCACAACTGCCATTTTCTGAGCTCTGTTCCCTTCTACTGAATCCATTGCTCCTACCTGAATCAGGCTTTCGAGAACTTTTTTATTAATTAGTCTTAAATTTACTCGTCTACAAAAATCAAATATTGTTTTGAATTTTCCCTCTTTATCCCGGGTTGCAACTATAGATTCTATAGCTGCTAACCCCACGTTTTTCACAGCTCCAAGTCCAAATCTGATATTCTCACCACTGACAATAAAGTTAGCCATGCTTTCATTTACATCAGGAGGTAGAACCTCAATACCCATTCGTTTACACTCATTAATCAGTACAACCACTCGATCCGAATTACCCATCTCACTGGTAAGATTGGCAGCCATGAATTCTCTGGGGTAATGAGCTTTCAGATAAGCGGTCTGGTAGGCAACTACTGAATAGCAGGTAGCATGTGATTTATTGAAACCATACCCGGCGAACTTTTTTATGAGATCAAATATTCTCTTTGCTTTTTCCTCTTTTATATTATTTTGCTTAGCTCCTTCCAGAAAAGCATTTCCCTGTTCTCTCATTAATTTTTTACTCTTCTTACCCATTGCTCTTCTGAGGACATCAGCTTTCCCTAAATTGAAATTTGCCAGTTTACTGGCTATTTGCATTACCTGTTCCTGATAAACAATTATACCGTGGGTTTCATCGAGTATTTCTTCCAGATCAGGATGAAGATACTCAACTTTCTTTTTCCCTTTACTTCTTGCAATAAAATCATCTATCCATTCCATGGGGCCGGGACGATAAAGAGCATTCATGGCAATTAGATCTTCAATACTCTCAGGCTGAAGTTTTTTCAGATACTCACGCATTCCGCTGCTTTCAAACTGAAAAACACCTATGGTTTCCCCCCGGGAAAAAATTTTATAAGTGTCTTCATCATCAAATGAGATAGAGGAAAAATCAATATTATGTTGTTTGTTATTAATTGCCTTCAAAGTATGTTCTATAACTGTCAGTGTCCTCAGTCCCAAAAAATCCATTTTTAAGAGACCGACTTTTTCCAGAGATTTCATGGCATACTGAGTGGTTACTTCTCCTTTGGGTGGTTTATATAAAGGGACAAATTCCATAAGTTTATCTGGTGCTATTACCACACCTGCCGCATGAGTGGACGCATGTCTTGCTAATCCTTCCAATACTAATGAAATGTCAATCAGCTCTCTGTGAATTTCATCCTTATCATATATATTTTTAAAATCAGGTACATTTTCCAGAGTAGTTTTAAGATCAGTATTAACGGGTATGAGCTTTGCAATTCTATCTACCTCACCATAGGGAATTTTTAACACTCTGCCAACATCTCTGATAACTGCCCGAGCATTCATCCTTCCAAAAGTGATAATCTGAGTTACATTATCTTTTCCATACTTCTGTTTTACATAATCAATCACCTGATCACGTTTTTCGTAACAAAAATCAATATCAATATCAGGCATGTTCACTCGTTCAGGATTAAGGAATCGTTCAAAAAGTAAACCGAATCTCATGGGATCTACATCAGTAATTCCCAAGGTATAAGACACCAGACTACCGGCTGCTGAACCTCTTCCCGGACCAACTGGTATTAAATGTTTTTTGGCTGTATCAATAAAATCTTTAACTATAAGAAAATAACCAGCATACCCCATATCATTAATAATAGTTAATTCATGTTCCAAGCGCTCTTTTAACTCAGGAGTAACCTCCGGATATCTTTCCTGTAATCCTTCCCAGCTTTTCTTTTTAAGATATTCTTCAAGATTTGATGCTTCCTCCTGTTCAGGTATAGTAAATTTTGGCATATAAGGGGTATCAACATCCAGGTTGACATTACATTTTTCTGAAACTTCCAAAGTATTTTTCAAAGCCTCAGGTAAATCTCTAAATACCTCTGCCATCTCTGCAGGTGACTTAAAATACAATTGATCTGAGCTGAACTTTAACCTGGATTTATCATCCCGGTCTTGATTAGTTTGAATACATAAAAGAACATCATGAGCCTCAGCATCTTCCTTCTGTAGATAGTGGGTATCATTTGTTGCTACTATGGGAATATCCAATTCTTTAGAAAGAGTTAACAGACCCTTGATTGCTATTTGCTCTTCATTGAGGCCATGGTTTTGTAGCTCAAGATAAAAATCTTCTCCAAATAGATCTTTATAATATCCGGCTGCTTTTAAAGCACCGTTATAATCACCCTTGATTATTTTATAAGGAATCTCACCTTTAATACAGGAAGACATCACAATTAATCCCTCAGAATACTTTTCAAGCACTTGTTTGTCTATCCTTGGTTTATAGTAAAAACCTTCCAGATATCCAATAGAGGTTAATTTCAATAAATTTTTATACCCCTTGTTATTTTTTGCCAGGAGTATAAGATGATAGGAAGTAACATCATTTAACCCTCTGCTGGATCTGTCCAATCTCGATTGAGGAGCTATATAAGCTTCCAACCCAATTATTGGTTTTAACCCAGAATCCTTCATAAGATTGTAAAACGATACAGCCCCAAACATATTACCATGGTCAGTAATAGAAAAAGCCTTCATTTTATCCTTTTTGGCTTTCTTTATCATTTCCGGGATTCTGCAGGCTCCGTCTAAAAGGCTGAAGCTGGTATGATTATGTAAATGTACAAACTCAGTCATAGGTTTTATACTTTTTCCTTGGTCTTGTCCTGGTATAGGTTTACAAATAACACAATAGTTTTCTCACTTTTGTTTCCAGATTTTATTTACTTTTTAAAAGCTCCTTTACATCATCAATTTTTTAACTCAAAATAATAGTTAACAATCCTGTCATTCTGAGGAACGAAGTGACGAAGAAGTTATCCTGCGCGACCGCAGGGAGCAAAGAATCTCATACCAATCACAGTACAATAGAGTAACAAGTTTTGCTGGAAAAAAAATAATTTTTCAAAGAATCGTACTTTATCAGCAAAAAAATTATCATACAATTTCAGTTTGTGGCGTGAGATTCTTCGCTCGCTTTGCTCGCTCAGGATAACATCTTCACTCCCTTCGGTCGTTCAGAAAGACATTTTAGAATGGTTAGACTAAAAAACTGTAAACTTTTTTCAGGACGACACCCGAACACCCTTTTTCCTTTAATCTAAGTAACATGTTTCTCCCTCTCCCTCCATATCTCTGCACCCAGGTTTTTGAATTTTCTTTCGATATTTTCATATCCTCTGTCAATATGATAAATTCTTGAGACATCGGTAACTCCACGAGCTACCAGACCGGATAAAAGAAGTGAAGCACTCGCTCTGAGATCAGTAGACATCACCGGTGCTCCGCTTAAATACTTCACCGGTTTCACCACCGCCACATTACCGGTAACCTCGATATCCGCACCCAAACGTTTTAATTCCGCCACATGGGTAAATCTGTCTTTAAATATATTCTCGGTTATGACGGAAGTGCCCTTTGCCAGGCTCATCAATGCCATCCATTGAGCCTGCATATCAGTCGGAAATCCGGGATATACTGCGGTTGAGATATCAACTGGTTTAATTTTTCCGTTGGATCGAATATGTACCCAGTCTTTTCCTTCACTGATATTTGCTCCCGACTCCTGTAATTTATTCAGTATGGCTGTTAGATGTTTTGGCTCTGTATTGATGATTTTTATATCACCACCAGTTATATGACCGGCAATTAAAAAAGTCCCGGCTTCGATTCTATCCGGTATTATCCTGAAATCAGCCGGTTCAAGGGAATCCACACCTTCTACTTTTAGATGATCAGTGCCTTGTCCTTTTATCCTGGCCCCCATCTTTTTCAGACCCTTTATCAGAGAAGTTATCTCAGGCTCTTCAGCTGCATTCTCAATAATTGTGGTTCCCCGGGCTAATACAGCTGCCATAAGGATATTACCGGTAGCCCCAACTGAAGGAATTTCAAAGGATATCTGCGTACCCTTAAGCCTCTTTGCCCTGGCAATTATATATCCCTTATCAATCTTTATATCTGCACCCAGTTGTTTTAATCCTTTAATATGAAGATCAACCGGTCTGGGGCCCCAGGCACATCCGCCGGGCAAAGAAACCTTGGCATAACCAAATCTGGAAATCATGGGACCAAGAACATAAATAGAAGCCCGCATGGTTTTTACCAGATCGTAAGGAGCTTCCAGGTTATTATATCCATCTGTTTTTATATGTAAAGAATTATTATTTAATTCTACTTTACTTCCTATGCTATTAAGGAGAAATGACATGGTCCGTACATCTCTGAGTTCAGGGACATTGGTGATCTTATATTCTCCATCCGCAAGCAGAGACGATGCCATGACTGGTAAAACTGCATTTTTTGCTCCGCTATTTTTTACCGTCCCTTTTAGTGACTTTCCCCCTTTTATAACGATTTTTTCAATTAATAACATCCACTCCCCTTTATCTTATATCTTCTGATTCCTGACTTCTGTTCACTATCTCACATCAAAAGACCACTGACTGCATCACACATAACCATCCTGTGTCATTCTCCTATACTCCGTTTCCCAGTTTCTTCATTTCACTCACCTCAACAATCTTAGTTTACATCACTGACTACTGACTTCAGCACGCTTGCCTTCTTACATTCTCAAGTTCTAAAGTTCTCAAGTTCTATCATCTATCCTCCGCTTCTCCTAAAAGGTCCCGTGCATTCTGAAGGGTTGTTTCATTGATCATCTCTCCGCCAATCAACTTAGCCAGCTCTTGGACCCGTTCCTCTTCCGATAGACTATAAATATGAGTTGACGTTCTGTTATTTTCTGCTCTTTTTTCAACCCGGAAATGTGTCTGCCCATAAGAAGCAATCAGGGGAAGATGAGTGATGCAGATAATCTGATGTTTCCGGGCAACCTCTTTTAAATTATTTCCCACTGCTCCAGCAACCCTCCCGGATATACCGGAATCAATTTCATCAAAAATCAATACCGGAATATTATCCGTTTCAGCCAGTACATTTTTCAAAGCCAGCATAATTCTGGATATCTCGCCGCCGGAGGCAATTTTTGCCAGGGGTTTTGGTTTTTCTCCCGGATTAAGTGAGATAAAAAATTCCACCCTGTCTATTCCCCGGTTAGTAACTTTATACTTCTGATCATCTATCGTAATATCTCCTTCCGGGTCTTTCTGTGGCATTACTTCTATCTTAAAAACTCCCCCTTTTAGTCCCAGTTCTGAGAAGATCTTAACTGTTTTTTCTTCCAGCTCTTTAGCAGAACTTTTTCTGTTCTCAGACAGTTCTGCAGCCAAACCAGCAAGTCTGGTCTTTTCATTCTTGATTTCCTGATTAATCTGTTCAATATCACTTTCCATAGAATCAATCTTTTTTAGATCGTTTTCAGCCTTTTTACAAAATTTTAGTACTTCATCGATTGTTGTTCCATACTTCTTTTTTAAAAGAGCAAATTGTCCTAATCTCTCTCTGATTTCCTCAATTACCTGAGGATCAAATTCAATCTTTTCGGCAAACTCCTGAAGACTTTTAACTACCTCCTCAATACACACACCGGCTGTGTTGCAGCTTTCAGCCCATTTATTAAAATCCGATCCGATGCTGGAAAGAGAGGAAAGCTGGCTCTCTGCTTCTGCAATTTTCTCATAAACGGAATTATCACCTTCATACAGTACTTCACTTAACTGATTGGATAATTCATGGATCTTTTCACTGTTTTTTAAAATATTCTCCTGTTTTTCCAGTTCTTCCTCTTCCCCCAACTGCGGCCCCACCCCTTCTATCTCTTTGACCTGAAATTCCAACAGCTCTTTTCTTTCTTTTAACTGCCTCTCCTGTTCAGTCAGTTCTTTTAATTGTTTTTTAAAATTTGAAAGAGAATTGTAAGACTGATTCACTGCATCGATTAAATTATCACTTACTCCATAATCATCAAGAAAATCAATATGTTTTTTTACATGCAACAAAGACTGATGTGCATGCTGACCATGCAAATCTACCAGAAGATCACCTATTTCCTGTAATACTGATATGCTTATGGGAGAATCATTGGCAAAGGTTCTGCTCCGGGTATCTTTCTTAATCTCTCTTCTGAGAATTAATTCATTATCGTTGAAATCAACATTTAGATTTTTTATGCTGTTTATTAATTGATCGGATACTCGAAAACTTCCTTCAACTACTGCTTTGCTTTTCCCCTGCCGGATAAAATCCTTATCAACTTTATCACCTAACAATGCTCCTAATGCACCGATGATAATGGATTTCCCCGCTCCGGTCTCTCCGGTAAGAATATTCAATCCTTTCTCAAAATTAACTTTTAATTCATCAATGAGGGCAAAATTTTTAACGTAAAGATTTTTAAGCATACCTGACAAGTATTTTTTAAGATTAGCTAATCAATATATTTCATAACTGACAAACCACAGATATATATTAAACAAAAAAATTGATTTTTCAAATTGAAAAATAAAAATGTTGACAAAAATCACATAATTAACTATTAATTTCTCTCAGCTATTAAATCTTTTACTCTCTCAATGCTTCTATTAATACGAATAGTTTTCTTTTCTTTTTTCAAATACCTTTCTAATCTATCGGGAATTTTAACTTCTGTGCTAATTTCAGGTTCAACAATATTTTTAAATTTTGCCGGATGTGCAGTTTCTAAAAAAACTGCTGTATCGATCTGAGCATCTGTTTTAAGATAATCCTTTAATCCTAAATAACCCACTGCTCCATGAGGGTCACAGATATATCCATATTTATTAAAAATATTTCTCATACATTCCCGGGTTTGTTGATCATTGAATCCTGCACCGTATAAATCGTGCCGCAGTTTATTTAAATCCCCCTGATAGAGTTCAAAAATTCTGACAAAATTACTGGGATCCCCCACATCCATGGCATTGGATATGGTAGATTGAGAAGGCTGCGATCTGAAGACACCTGTTTTCAGATATTTTGGGACAACATCATTTACATTTGTGGATGCAATAAATTTGTACACCGGCAATCCCATCCTTTTTGCCATTAACCCTGCGGTCAAATTACCAAAATTACCACTGGGCACAGACACTGTTAGATATTGAGGCTCCTTTTTCAATTGAGAATATAACCGAAAGTAGTAAAATATTTGGGGAAGTAATCTGGCAATGTTTATGGAATTGGCAGTGGTAATATCGTATTCCTCAGTAAAATCAGTATCCCATAATACCTGCTTAACCAATGTCTGACAATCATCAAAACTGCCTTTAATTTCCATGCAGGTAATATTTTCTCCCAGTGTTGCAATCTGTTTTTCCTGAATTTCACTTATTTTTTCGGAAGGGTACAGAACAAATACATTAATTCCGGGAATCTTGAAAAAACCATGAGCCACTGCACTTCCTGTGTCACCGGAAGTAGCTACAACGATATTCAATTTTTTATTTGATCCTGATATAAAATAAGACATTAACCTGGCCATAAAACGGGCACCCACATCTTTAAAAGCCAAAGTAGGCCCATGAAATAGTTCGAGAGTTTTTATCTGATGGTTAACAGCAACCAGGGGAGTATCGAAATAAAGGGCATCATTCACAATGTTATCAAGTACAGCATCCGGAACATCATCATTAAGTAATAATTTTGCTAAAGTCAAAGATATTTCACGGAAATTTAATCCGTTTATTTTTTTAAAGAAGGATTCGGGAACCTGGGGGATATGCATCGGAAGATACAACCCCCCCTTCTTGGGCATACCATGCAAAACTGCTTCTTTTAAACTAACAGTATGTTTTTTATCTTCTGTACTATAATAAAACAAATGACCTCCTTACTCTGACCTACGCTACTTTCAGCATAATCTGGGACCTTCTCTATTAATGGATGAATTATATATTTTATAAGAAATACTATGTTTTTCATAAATGTCTGCCATTGATGTTGATACCATCTCAGCAGTATCTTTGCCCTGACTTAAGGCAAAAACAGATGGTCCCGAACCTGAAATTGAACATCCCAGAGCACCGCTGGCAAGTGCGCACGATTTTATTTTCTGGAAAAAAGGTATAAATGCAGATCGTACCGGCTCAATAATATAATCCTCCATAGATCGGGATATCAGAACATAATCTTTTTTTTCAAGACCGATAATTAACCCGGCCACATTACCCCATTGTTTCACCGCTGAACTCAAGAGCACTTTTTCCGGCAATAACTCCCGTAATTTTCTGGTCTTAAGTTCGATATGTGGACAGATCACTGTACAAAACAAATCTTCCGGAAAACTCAGGGGAATAACTTCCAGAGGATCATAACTCCGTATAAGCACTAATCCGCCCAAAAGAGAAGGAGCTATATTGTCAGCATGAGGATATCCACAGGCTGCAGCTTCTGCTTGTAATCCACAGGATAAAAGCTGTTTCCTATCAGTGTTATGAAGAAAAATATGCTTCAATCCAAAAAGAGTTGCTGCAGAACTGGCAGCACTTGAGCCCAAACCGCTTCCCATTGGCATTCCTTTTTGGATTTCCAGCTCTACTCCGGATTTAATATTAAATTTCTTTAAAAATTCCATCGCAGCAACTCCGGCTGTGTTCTTATCCGGATCACGGGGGAGTTTACCTTCATCTCCGGTAATTTTTTTAATACGGACCTCACTCCCATGTATCTTTCTGACAGTTACGTAATCACCCGGATGTTGAAGAGCAAATCCTAAAATATCAAATCCACAGCCTACGTTTGCAACTGTTGCCGGAGCAAAAATTTTTATTTCTGAGATCACATGAAAACTCTTTTTTTTGCATAAAGTCGATTTTAAGGATTAATATAGTAAATGTCAAGAATTTAATCTCGGCTTTTCTGGACAAATATCCATTTGTATCTGATAATTTTCACACCCTTAAAAAATCAATTTCTGACAATCCTTTACCCAGCTGGTGTGCTTGAATTGGTGAATTATTATCTCTTTTAAGTTATAAAATATAACCCTGAACTCACCCTGCCTGCATCCCCGATACCTGAATAGCTACTGTATCGCCTATCCTGTTAATTCTGCCTGAAAGCAGGTCATCTTAATTAAAAAATTTATAATCAAATCAGTAAATCAATTGGGTTACAGCATGAATTGCAAGACTGATACCGGTTAAAACCAAAAAAATGTAAATATACTTATCGAATTTTCCCGAAGATATTTTTGCATTGAGTCTTGCTCCCGCCCATACAGCTGCCAGAACAAAGGGGAAAGCAATAAGATAATTATGCCAGACCGTATCAGTCCACAGACCTACCGAATAGTGACTGAATAACAAAAGCAGACCGGTAGGGAAAAAGTATCCCTGCATAGTGGTCCGGAAAACTCTCGGATTCCATCTGCGCATGGTACCATAAATGACAACCGGTGGACCATTGGTATTATAAGCCCCTCCTAAAATACCGGCAAAAAATCCAAATACATAAGCATACTTTTCATTTTTAAGTAAAGGCAGAGCTGGTTTAAGGAGATAGTACAAGGAAAAAATGACTATTATCAGGCCTAAGATACATTTCAGATAGACTTCGTTTCCCAATCTGAGTATAAAAGCACCCAGAGGTATTCCAGCTAAAGATGCAACTATTAATCTCCAGGCAGCCCTTAAATCCAGTTCCCGCCATTTATGTATAAGAATAGTGATATGGATAGTAGTAGCGACCAAAGCCGCCAGGGGTACTGCAGTCTTTATTCCCGTCAGAGCTGTTAAAAATGGCATCATAATCAATGCACTTCCAAAACCAAAGGTTGATTGCACAAAGGTTGCAGTAAAAATAATAATTATGATAATCAAAACCATACTATGACTGGTTAGTTATCTTTTTTATTCCGTTAAAATAGTGAACCGGGCATAATTACTTAAAAATTTCTTTTTTTCTCCGTTCTGAAACGATACAACTACTTTCTGGGTCTTCCCCTTACCTGAAACCTTCACTACTTTACCCCGTCCATACACTTCATGCTCAACTTTCACACCCGGTCGTATTGAAGGTATCTCCTGAGAGAACTCATCATACCCGGTCTTAGCATCAGTACTGTACATTGCTTTTTTCTTACTTTTTACCTGTTGTCCTTTTGCCCCCGAACTACTGGTAATAAGCACAGAAGGATCCAGCTCATCTAAAAACATTGAAGGCTCCTGCGGCTCAACATCTCTGAATCTTCGTCTGTTTTCTGCCCATATAAGATAGACTCTTTCTTTAGCCCGGGTTAATCCAACATAAAAAAGTCTGCGTTCTTCTTCCAGCTTGTCAGGATCATCCAGGGATGTTGAAATAGGGAATAATCCCTGTTCAATGCCGGTTATGAAAACAATGGGGAATTCAAGTCCTTTAGCTGAATGCAAGGTCATTAAGGTAACCGCATTAGCTTTTGTATCCCAGCAGTCAATATCCGTTATCAAAGATACTTGTTCTAAAAATGAAGACAGTGTAGGCTTCTCATAATGAAGAGCATAATCACTGACAGCAGCTAAAAATTCTTTAATATTATTTGCCCTTTCCCGACCATCAGAGGTGATATCTTCCTTGTATTTCCGTAAAATACCAGATTCATCAACCAGCGCATGGGTGAGTTCATTAGGAGATATTTCCTTTTTTAAACTAATATATTTATTTATTAATTTATAAAACTCTTTAATCTTTTCCCTTCTCTTTTTTGAGATTTCTTCAATCTCATCAGCTCTGTTCATGGCATCAAACATGGATATACGATTTTTTGCAGCCCACTTTTTCAATTTTTGTATGGTCTTATTTCCTATACCCCGATTAGGAAAATTAATAATTCTCAGTAAACTTAGGGTATCTTTCGGGTTAGAGATAAATTTTAAATAGGCCAGAATATCCTTAACCTCTTTTCGTTCATAGAACCTTACTCCTCCCACAATGACATAAGCTATGTTATTACGTCTTAATCCTTCTTCCAGGGCTCGGGATTGAGAATTGGTTCGATAAAGAATTGCAAAATCACCAAAACTTCTTTTATTTTTAAATACTTCCTGTGTAAGCTTTTCAACAACTGTGTCAGATTCATCATGTTCATCATATACATTCAAAGCAACTAACTTTTCACCCTGATCATTCTCACACCATAACTCTTTAGTTTTTCTTCCCTGATTATTTACAACTAGAGAATGTGCAGCTTTCAGAATATTTTTTGTAGATCGATAGTTCTGCTCCAGCCGAAAAACCTTTGCCTCCGGAAAATCTTTTTCAAACTCCAAAATATTCCTGATATCTGCACCCCTCCATCCGTATATGGATTGATCATCATCTCCTACCACACATACATTCTTATGAAGGCCTGATAAATAATGAATCAGTTTATACTGGGCATAATTTGTATCCTGATATTCATCCACCAAAACATATTTAAATTTTTTTTGATACTTTCGTAAGACATCCGGATTAGTTTTAAACAACTTTATGGGAATAGTTATTAAATCATCAAAATCACAGGCATTATTCTGTTTAGTCCTTTTCTGATACTCTGTATACACCTGAAAAACAACCTGTTCAAAAGGAGTTTTAATCATATCCTCATAATCACGTTGGTCTATAAGCTGATTTTTTAACTTACTGATAGAACTGCAAATGGCATTCAGGGGAAACTGATTTTTGTCAAAAGTAAGATCTTCAATAATGTTTTTTATAAGTTTTTTTTTATCCTCTGTATCATAAATTACAAAATTGGAAGTGAGTTTCAACTTTTCTGCTTCAAATCTAAGAATTCTGGCAAAAATTGAATGGAAAGTTCCTATCCATAATCCTTTTTTGTCTTTCAGAAAAGGAACTACCCTGTTCAACATTTCCTCTGCTGCTTTATTGGTAAAAGTAACTGCAAGTATTTCCCAGGGAGCAGCATAATTATTATTAATAAGATAGGCAATTTTATGCGTTATTACCCGGGTTTTGCCGCTACCGGCCCCGGCCAGGATTAATAGCTGTCCATCAGTAGTTTTTACCGCTTGCTGCTGAGCACTATTCAGACTATCAAGTATGGCTGAAGAATCTTTCACAAAAAATTCCTGTCTTAATTATTTTTTTCGATTTACCTTATTACGATATCGATCAAATTTCAATTTTGCTCTGTTATGTTCAAGAAGTGATTCTGAAAAAGTATGAGTTCCATCACCATTTGCCACCATAAACAAATAATTTACCTGTGCCGGGAATAATACTGCGCGTATGGAGGCAATTCCCGGATTATTAACAGGGCCTGGTGGTAATCCACTGTACATATAAGTATTATATGGAGAATCAATTTCAAGATCCTTATCCAGTAAACGTCTGGGGCCACCATCAATTATGTACTGAATACAGGGATCTGCTTGCAGTCTCATTCCTTTTTCAAGCCTGTTAAGGTAGAGAGCTGCAATTATAGGTCTTTCTTTGTCTACCATTACTTCTCCCTGGACAATAGAGGCTAAGGTCACCACTTCATGTACTTTCATATCCATTTCTTCAGCTCTGTGTTGTAAAGTATCATTAAATTCATTTTTAAAATTGTGTATAAGATGAGTAATCACCCTTTCAGCACTTATGTCTTCATAAAATCTATATGTATTAGGATATAAATAACCCTCTAATGATTGAGCATTTATTCCCAAGGAGTCACATAATTTCGGATTATTTACAAAATCCATAAACCGGGAAGAGTCAATTCCGACTGTATTATTCAGTATTTTTGCTATTCTGTTGGCTGTTAATCCTTCTGGAATAGTAATTTTTTTTGTTAGAATATCCCCTTCATAAAATTTTTTCAAGACTACATAATTAGACATACTACCGTTAAAAGAATACTTTCCTGCCTGCAGCTTCCTTGATACCCCTAACAGTTTTGCTCCTAAAACAAAAAAATGACGATTTGCAATAATATTTTTATCTTCCAACAAAGAAGCAATATCACGAGGGGTCATCCCTCTGTGTATAGTTACATAAACCTGCTGTAGAGTATTAGAAGTTTTCCATGGCATGAATAAAACTAAACAATAAAAAGTTATTATTATAAAACCTCCAAAAAAAAGAAGATTTCGGAAAATCTCTTTTGAATTAAATATTGATATTTTACTAATAGGTTCTCTCCCTTTGATTATTAGAATCATTCTCTTTTAACATTCATATACAATTTAATTGCTTCCTTTTATATAAGGACTCAGTTAAACGTATTTAATGTAATTAATAAAAATTCCGTCGGGGCGGAGAGATTTGAACTCTCGACCTCATCGTCCCGAACGATGCGCGCTAACCGGACTGCGCTACGCCCCGATTGAAATTGCGGAGTAAATATAATAAAAACTCTTAAAACAAACAATGCAAAAAAACAAAAAAACTTGACATTTTAAAAAAAATTTCCTATATTTCCTATAGTTTTAATAGGGAATATGGGAATAAATTCTCTGTTAATGAAACGATCCAAAAATAAGTATAAGGAAAAACTAATGGCAACCAAAAAAGTAAATTGTATAAATGAAACCTGTCCTGTTCCTCTTGTAGAAACCAGAAAAGCAATCAACAAAGCCTCTTCCGGAGAAATTATTGAAATTATCGGTGACCACGAAGCTTCAAAAAAAGAAATCCCTATGGCTGTTGAAGCCATGGGATTAAAACTTCTCTCTGTAGAAGATGAACCAGCAGGATGGAAAATCAGAATAAAAAAATAAGGGGGGATGAAATGAAAGATAAAGCGACACTTGTTTTGCACAGCGGTGATATGGATAAAACTTATAGTGCTCTTATAATAGGATCCGGGGCTCTGGCAATGGGAATGGAAGTTTCCATATTCTTCACCTTCTGGGGTTTAGAAAGATTAAAGAAAAACGGTCTGGAGAATGGTCCTCTATCTAAAATGAATTTTCTCGGTTTTGGGAAATGGTTTGTAAAGAGAAAAATAAAAAAATCCGGAGTTCAATCCCTGGACCAACTTTTTCAAAATTATGTTGAATTAGGTGGGAAAGTACTGGCTTGTGATATGACCATGGAAATTATGGGTATCAGTAAAAATGACCTCCGAGAAGATCTGATCTCAGATTACTGCGCAGTTGGAACTTATATCAAAGAAGCCAGAGAATCCTCTTTAACACTGTTTATTTAAGTAGGAAAATCATGAATAAAAAAACAATATATCTGGATAATTCTTCTGCTACCAGAATGGATGAAGAAGTTCTGGAAGTCATGAAACCTTATTTTTTTGATACCTATGCAGTTGCTTCTTCAGAATTCGGATATTCCATGGGTATTAGATCAAAAAAAGCACTGGAACAGGCTAGAGAAAAACTAGCGGGGATTATTGCAGCAAATCCAGAAGAGTTCATATTTACAGCAGGAGGTACAGAATCCGGTAATATGGCCATAAAAGGATTGGCTGAGAACTCTGTTCATAAAAATAAAAATCATATCATAACCACAGTTATTGAAGATTTCCCGGTTCTTAACAGCATGAAACGTATGGAAAAAGAAGGTTTTAAAATTACTTATTTACCAGTTGATGACAAAGGATTTATTAATCTTAAAGAACTGGAAGAAAAAATAACCAATTCTACCCTGTTGGTTTCCATTCAGCATGCCAATCAGGAGATTGGAACCGTACAAAATATTGAAAGAATCGGAGAATTATGTAAATCCAAAGGAGTTTTATTCCATACAGATGCCACCCATACTTTTACCCGATTACCCCTTAATGTAAATAAATATAATATTGATCTTCTCACTGTCTCTGCACACACAATTCATGGACCCAAAGGTATTGGTGGATTATACATCCGAAAAGATACTCCTATTCTTAAATTGATTGATGGAGGCTTTCAGGAATTCAACCGAAGGGCTGGTGTAGAAAATATACCAGGTGCAGCTGGATTTGCTAAAGCTGCTGAGCTGGTTACCCCACAAGAAAACAAGAAGTTGATGGAATTACGAGATTATTTAATAGATAAAGTTCTTAGTGAAATTCCTGATACAACCCTCAACGGACCACGGACAAACCGCCTTCCCCAGAATGCCAACCTGACCTTTCATCAGGTTGAGGGAGAATCCATTACCCTGCATATGGACATGAGAGGATTTGCCCTTTCCACCGGCTCTGCCTGTTTCAGTAATTCTCTGGAAGCAAGTCACGTAATTCTGGGTATTGGCGGTGATCATGAAAGAGCACACGGATCTGTACGATTCACCCTGAGTCGTTATACCACCAGAGCGGACATCACTAAGGCAGTACAGGAAATAAAAGATGTAGTAGAAAACCTGCGTGAAATCAGTCCTCTTTCAAATAAAAAAAAGGAGATATGATATGGACTTTCCCTACAGTGAAAAAGTATTAAAACATTTTAAAAATCCTCAAAATGTAGGTGAAATAGATAATCCTGACGGAAAAGCCACTGAAGGCAGTCCTGCCTGCGGTGACATGGTATCAGTTCAAATAAAAGTTGATGATAAAAATAAAAAAATTAAAGATATAAAGTTCAGATCCTATGGATGTGCCTCAAATATTGCTACAGGTTCTATTATCACAGAATTGGCTAAAGGTAAAACAATTAAGGAAGCAAAAAAAATTACCTGGAAACAGGCTTCCAAGGCTTTAGGCGGACTCCCCCCTATTAAAGCCCATTGTTCGGTACTGGCAGTTGAAGGATTAAGGGCAGCCATTAAGGATTATGAAGAGAGAAAAGGATTGATAAAAGAAAAAACTCCAACTACTACAGAAATTATAGAAAAACGACTCAAGCATGTCATGAATCCCTTAACCGGACTGGATATTGTGAAAACAGATATTGTTGATAACATTGAAATGAAAGACGGTCATGTAACTATACAAATAAATTTACCAGAAGACCATCAATTTGCCAATAATATTAAAGAGGAAATAAAAGAAAAGATTGAGCCGTTATGGGATATTAAGGATATAAAAATAAAATTTTCATGATTAAAGACTATGAAATTACAAAAGAAAATTAAAGAATTGATTAAGAAAAGAAATGCTGTACTGTTGGTTCATAACTATCAGATAAATGAAATACAGGAAATTGCCGATTATCTGGGTGATTCCCTGGGCCTGGCCCAAAAAGCAGCAGAGACTGAAGCAGATACTATTGTTTTTTGCGGGGTCAAATTTATGGCAGAAACAGCAAAAATATTATCTCCAGCAAAAAGAGTACTGCTCCCGGAAATCGATGCCGGATGTCCTATGGCTAATATGATCACACCTGAAGATATACTTGATTTGAAAAAAAAGCATCCGAAAGCAAAAGTAGTTTCTTATGTAAATACAACTGCAGAGGTTAAAGCAGTCAGTGATGTCTGCTGTACATCCTCAAATGCTGTAGAGGTAGTGAAAAATATAGAAGCTGATAAGATTATATTTACTCCTGATACCAACCTTGGTCAATGGGTACAGCGCTTTGTTGATAAAAAGTTGATAATCTGGGACGGTTTCTGTTATGTCCATTCCAGAATCACTCCGGAAGAAGTTTTAACAACAAAGAACAATTTCCCCGATGCTCCTGTCATTGTACATCCGGAATGCCGAAAAGAAGTTATTGACCTTGCCGATAAAGTTGGATCAACCGGGGATATGGTGAGATTTGCCCGGGAATCTAAGGCTGAACGAATCATAATCGGAACAGAAGAAGGTCTGATTGACAGATTAAAAAGAGAAAATCCGACAAAAGAATTTTATTCAGCTGGTTCTCCCCAAATATGTCAGAACATGAAAAAAATCTCCCTAAAAAGTGTTTATTTTGCTCTGGAAAACAACCACTATGAGATAAATCTTTCCCATGAAATAATTAATTCAGCAAATCAGGCTCTACAATTAATGCTGGAATACAGTTAGATACATACTTTCAATTAAAATATGGAGTGTCCTTATGTTTTCAAATAAATCAAAAATAATTATGCCCTCGGTAATATTACTTTTATTCCTCACCAGTAGTTGCATTACAGATCCGAATGAAAAAGAAAATCAGGTAATAAAAGATATGTCTGCTGAAGAAGCTTATCAATTGATTCAGGATAATAAAACAAATGACGATTTTATGATAATCGATGTGAGAACGGAATCTGAGTTCGATCAGGGACATATTCAAGATGCGATAAATATTGATTACTACTCTCCGGATTTCACTGAACTCCTGGATGATCTGGATAAAAACAAGACCTATTTAATCTATTGTAGAAGCGGTAATAGGAGTGGAAACACCTTAAATAAAATGGAAAACCTGGGCTTTAAGGAAGTATATAATCTTGTCGGGGGAATAAATACCTGGATTGAAAAGGGGTATCCTTTAGCAGAGGAATGTCCTGTCTGTTCTGTTGAAAATAATGTTAATTAAATAACTTCAAGGAAATCCAATGTGGCAATTATCAACCAAGGGGAGATACGGAACGCGGTTAATGTTTCAGCTGGCTTTAAAATACGGAAAGGGGCCTGTATTATTAAAAGATATAGCTGATGCTGAGGGTCTCACCACTAAATATCTTGAACATATTGTACCTTTACTGAAATCGGCAAAATTAATCAGATCTGTAAGAGGGCCGCACGGTGGCTATCAACTGACCAAAGCCCCGGATAATATTAATTTAAAAGATATACTGAGAATTCTGGAAGGTAACACGGCTCCGGTTGACTGTGTACCACTGCCTGAAATGTGCAATCGAAGTAACTCCTGTACTGCCAGAAATGTGTGGTGTACATTAGATGAAAGGATTTCTGATACGTTACAAAAAATTACCTTGAAAGATATGGTGGTTATGTATGAAAAAAATTTTGAATCTGAATAATCACTGTGTTCAAGTATACAGGTTGATAACCATGATGAATAATTAAACAATAATTATCTAATAGAAAGTCTGAAGTTATGACAAAGAAAAAAAACACATCATCTATGAGTGATAAACTGCGAGATTTGGAAAATCTACTCGAGAGTATGAAAAAGGTTGCTATTGCCTTTTCTGGTGGGGTTGACTCTACCTTTCTGCTAGCTGTAGCACATAAAATTCTTAAAGAAAATGTATTGACCGTAATTGCCAAATCTGAAACCTATCCTCAAAGGGAATTTCAAGCAGCTCAAAATTTTGTCAAAAAAAATAATATTAAATTCGAAATTATTAATACTAAAGAACTTTCCAATCCCAATTTCTCCACAAATCCAAAAGACAGATGTTATTTCTGTAAAAAAGAACTCTTTACTAAAATGAAAAAAACAGCTCAGAAATATGATATCGATTATCTGTGTGACGGTTCAAATGCAGATGATATTAACGACTACAGACCGGGATTGCAAGCATTACAGGAAATGGGTATAAAAAGCCCTCTTATGCAAGTAGGTCTGACTAAAAAAGAAATTCGTATATTATCCAAATTGATCGATCTTCCTACCTGGGAAAAACCTGCTTATGCTTGTCTCTCTTCACGATTCCCTTACGGCCATGAGATCAATAAAGAGAACCTTCGGATGGTGGAGAAAGCAGAAAATTTTCTTATGGAAAAAGGCTTCAAGCAAGTCCGAGTGCGACATAATCAGCAAACTGCAAGGATTGAAGTTGAACAAAATAATCTATCTGAAATATTAAATAAAAATACACGTGAGAGAATAATTAGAAAATTTAAGCAAATTGGATATACATATATAACAGTTGATCTGGAAGGATATCGAACCGGCAGCATGAACGAAATTCTGAAAGAAAATTATCCAGCGGAGAAGACATGAAATCCAATCGGGTTTTGGCAGCCATGAGCGGAGGAGTGGACTCTTCTGTTGCCGCTGCCATTTTAAAAAACCAGGGATATGAAGTAATTGGAGTAAGTATGCAATTCTGGGGACATGAAAATCGCTGCTGCTCAGAAAAAGATCTTCAGGATGCTCAGGCAGTTTCAAAACAGCTGAAAATACCCCATCATATACTTTCTCTGGAAAAAATTTTTAAAAAAGAAATCGTGGATTATTTTGTCTCAGATTACCTGAAGGGCAGGACCCCAAATCCCTGTGTGGTCTGCAATAAAAAAATAAAATTTGATATCTTACTGAAAAAGGCGGATGAATTAAACGCTCAATGTATAGCTACCGGTCATTATGTCATTTTGGAAGACTCAGAAGAATTCAAGACAAAAGTATTAAAAAGAAGCAAAGAAAAAAGAAAAGATCAATCCTACTTTCTCGCTCGCCTGAACAAAACTGATCTGCAGAGAGCTTTATTCCCCTTGGGCTCCTATGCAAAATCTGAGATCCGAGATCTTGCCCGTAAACTCAATCTGCCGGTTCATGAGAAAGATGAAAGCCAGGAAGTTTGCTTTGTTCCGGATGGAAATTTAGATGCTTTCATTAAAAGACAGCTGGGAAAAGAGAACCCCCCGAAAGGACTCATTATCAATGAGGAAGGTCAAAGGATTGGATCCCACGACGGGATCTCAGGGTTTACCATCGGACAACGTAAAGGATTGGGAATTGCAATCGGGAAACCAGCTTATGTCACCCGTATAGATGCGGAATCCAACACAGTTGTGGTAGGAGACAGGGAAGATCTTTATGACTCCTGCTTTCTGGCATCAGACCCGCAGTGGATAAACCGGGAAATGATAAAAGAACCTTCCCGTTTTGAAACTAAAATCAGATACAGACATCAGGCTCAATGGGCTGAGGTTTTTCCCAGGGAAAACAACCGGATTAAAGTTCGGTTTGACACACCTCAGAGAGCCATCACCCCGGGACAGCTGGCAGTTTTTTATGATAATGATATTGTCGTGGGTTCAGCCTGGATCGAAAAAGTGGTTACATGAAATAATTTTGTACAAGGAAAAATCATGAAAGCAAAACTACCAGACATTGGAAAAATTTCCCCGGAAGTATTTGAAGAATTAATTTACCCCCGTTTGGGGAAAAAGAGAAATACAGTACTGGTTCCCCCCCAAAATGGAGTCGATGTAGGGATTGTAGAGATTGGCAATCAGGCAGTAGCTCTGACCACGGATCCGGTATTCATTGTTCCGGAATATGGATATGAAAAAGCAGCCTGGTTTGCTCTTCATATTCTGGTTTCCGATGTGGTGACCAGCGGACTGACTCCAACCTACCTTTCCATTGACTTAAATCTTCCCATGGAAATTAAAGAAGACGAACTGGAAACCATTTGGCAAGTATTTCACGAACAGTGTGAAAAGCTCGGAATTGCCATAGTCTGCGGTCATACTGCCCGGTATGAAAACTGTCACTTTCCCATGGTAGGAGGAGCAACAGTGATAGCTGTTGGAGAAAAAGAAGATTATGTAACCCCAAAACTTGCTCAACCTGGTGATCACTTGATTATCACCAAAGGTCCAGCCATAGAATCCTCTGGAATTTTTGCAGCCATGTTCCCTGAAAAGATTGCAGCCAGTCTCGGTAATGAATTCGCTGAAAAATCACAAAATATATTCTATAAAATGTCAGTTGTTGACGATGCCAAAACAGCTGTAAGTATCGGGGTCAGAGATAAGGGAGTTACTGCAATGCACGATGCGACTGAAGGAGGTATTTGGGGCGGTGTATATGAATTAGCTCAAGCTGCCGGTTTAGGTGTGCAAATCAATAAAGATGCCATTGTTGTGGAAGACGGAGTAAAGGAAATCTCTCAGCTTTTTGGTATTAAGGATCCTTATGCAGCTATAAGTGAAGGCACCTTGATTCTTTCCTGCAAACCGGATACATCCAAGGATATAGTAAAAGCGCTAGAGGATAAAAATATTGCTGCTTCAGTGATAGGAGAACTCACAAATCCTTCTCAGGGATTGACGGTTTCCTCTAAGGGAAAACAAAAACCCCTGCAGCATCCCCGGGTGGATCCTTTCTGGAAGGCATTTTATCAGGCATTACCGGATTAAGCAGAGAGCAGAGATGACACTAAGTACAAACTATAGATAAGCTTCATTGTCCGCAGAGGTAAAGCTTCTTATAAGACATAAAGACCTCAAAGGTTTTGAAAACCTTTGAGGTCTGAAATTAACAAAATTTATAGAGAAATGTGACCTAATTTAAAACAAACATAGGAGAAAAAAACATGAAAACAAAAACATTAATTACAGTACTAATACTTTTTCTGGGACTTGTTTTTATATCCCAATCACTTTTAGCCCAGCAGGAAGAATGCTGTGAAAAAGAACACCATGAAACGGAAAAATCAGACTGCCAGGATTGCCAGCATAAAGAAGATGTAAAAACAGCTGAGGAAAATCAGGAAAATTGTCCGGTCATGGGAAATAAGATAAACAAAGAAATATATACCGATTACCAGGGCAAAAGAGTTTATTTCTGCTGTTCCGGCTGCGTAGAAACCTTTAAGAAGGATCCGGAAAAGTATATGAAGAAGATGAAAGATGCAGGTGTAAAACTTGAATCTGTTCCCTGTCCGGTATCCGGTAAACCTTCCAATCCGGAAGACTTTACTGAATATAAGGGGGAAAAAGTATATTTTTGCTGTGAAGGGTGTAAAGAAAAATTCGAGAAAAATCCGGATAAGTATATAAAACAGGACAAGGAATAAAAATCAACAATCAGGGAGTATACATATCCTATACTCCCTGATACATTTAACCAAAGAGTTGAATCATGAAATCTATCAATTTACAATCAAGCAATTTACCCATTATTATTTTAACCTTAATTATTTCGGGAATATTCTCCTTCACTAAGGCTCAGGTTACATCAGATCAGGATCCCTATCATCTGGTTCGGAAATCATTTTTAAAGCAGGAAGAATACAAAATAAGCACTAAGCCTGATTTAAAAGAATACACCCAGATCCTTTTAAAAAACAATCCTGCCATTAAATCAGCCTTTGCCGGATGGAAAGCCGCTCTTAAAAGAATTGCAGTTGCTAAAGGCCTGCCTGATCCACGCATAAGTTTCGGTTATTTTATTGAAAATATTGAAACCGCAGTAGGTCCGCAAGAATATAAATTAGGTATTCGACAACCCATTCCCTGGCTCGGAAAACTGATTGTACAATCAGATATACAGAGCTTGCAGGCAAAAGCTTCTTTCCATCAGCTCCAGACAGTCATAAATAAAAAACTGCTTCAACTGCAAAAAGTTTATTACAAAAACTATTACCTGGAAAGAGCAGTGACAATTACTTCCCGGAATATTAAACTGGTAGAGAACTGGGAGAAGGTAATTCTGAATCGCTATAAAAGCAACCTTTCCCGTCATGCTGATCTTATGAAAACCCAAATGAAACTGCTCAAACTGCAGGATGATATTGAGACCTTGAAAAATAAAAAGGAAACCTTTCTGGCAACCTTTCACTGGCTTTTAAATGTCCAACTGAATAAAATCGAAACACCTGATAGTCTTACTTTTAAACCTGTTTCCGATTCAAAAGAGAAATTTATTCAGCTTATACTGAACAACAATCCCCAATTGAAAAAATATGAATTGTCAAATCAAATTATGAATCGGGAAATAAAACTAAAAAAATTAAACTTATTACCGGATTTCAGTATTGGAGTTGACTACATTTTTACCGGAAACAAATTCAAAACAGCCGGTCAACCGGTTCCTGAAAGCGGAAAAGATCCCCTGGTGATCATGGGATCTATGAGCATCCCTTTATGGTTTTTCAAGCAATCAAGTGAGATTCAATCAGCAAAATTAAACAAGCTGAAATCCGATTTTATCTACCAGGATCAAAAAAACAATCTTCGGAATCAACTGGAGACCATCTGGTTCCGGATCAGGGAAACCAGTCGAAAGTATAAATTATATAAAGATAAACTGCTGCCCAAAGCCTGGGAATCCTTACAAGCCTCAGAAAAAGCTTATATCAGTGATGACTCTGAATTTCTGAACATCATCGATTCCCAGAAAATGTATCTGATGTATCAACTTTCAGCTGAGAAAGCACTGACCGATTATTACATTGCAGTTGCCGATCTTGAATTTATTATGGGGGGAACTTTATGGGAAAAATAAATAATACAATAAAAAAATTTTCTTTGATTTTCAAAAAAATACCTACTTTAATTAACAAAACCTGGTACTGGCTGCTCATTATTTTCATCCTGGGCTACTGGTTGGGTGAGATTGATACTGACAATACCCAAAAAATTGCTCATCAACCCAGGCATACAGAAGCTGAGTCAACCCGGAAGGCGGAAATCTGGACCTGTTCCATGCATCCTCAGATCAGACTGCCTGAACCAGGACAGTGCCCCATTTGTTTTATGGATCTGATCCCTCTAAAAACAGAATCATCTGAGGCTGGAGAAACGGAATTAGTCATGTCAGCAGCAGCCAGAAAACTTGCTGAAATTGAAACTGTAGCTGTTAAACGGGGTATTGCCAAATCAGAGCTACGCCTTTCCGGAAAAGTGGAGTACGATGAAACCAGAGTAAAACGTATCACGGCCTGGGCAGGGGGACGACTGGAAAGGCTTTATGTTGATTTTACCGGTAAAAGTATAATCAAAGGTGCCCCGTTGGTTGAAATATACAGTCCCACTCTTTATGCTGCTCAGGAAGAATACCTGCAAACACTGAAGCAGAGTGCAAAAACGGATGATGAAATGACCCGGAAAATGATCAGGGCTACCAGGGAAGCGGCCCGGGAAAAACTTGTTCAACTCGGTTTAAGCCAACAACAGATAGAACGTCTTGAAAAACGTGCTACCGCAGTCGACCGTATAACCATAAACAGCCCCATAAGCGGTATTGTTACTCATAAAAATGCAGAAGAGGGCATGTATGTTAAGAAAGGGACACCTATTTATCAAATTGCCGATCTAAATAAGGTGTGGGTGGTTCTGGATGCATTTGAATCTGACTTGCCCCATATTAGACCGGGGCAGAAGGTCTCACTCCAAGTAGAAGCCTTACCCGGACAAATATTTTCCAGTAACATAGATTTTATTGATCCTGTACTAAATCAAAAAACAAGATCCGTACGAGTACGGATGAGCCTGGACAACCAAGCCGGTAATTTAAAGCCCGGAATGTTCGTAAATGGAATTGTTTTATCTGAAATAAGAAAAGACAAAGACGGCAAGAGACCACTGTTAATTCCCGCCTCAGCAGTTCTGAAAACCGGGACCCGGGCAGTAGTATATGTTGAAAGAAAGGAAGAAGAGAAGGTAATCTATGAAGGAAGAGAAATTGAGTTGGGAGTAAAGGCAGGTGATTACTATGTGGTCACTTCCGGATTGAAAGCGGGTGAAAAAGTGGTGGTAAAAGGGAATTTCAAGATTGACAGCGCCATGCAGATCACTGCCAAACCCAGCATGATGAATCCCCCGGAACTTTCAGAGACTGATTCTGTTTCTCACTCTACTGATCAAAGCCCACCTCCCGAACCTGACCAAATTTTTCTTGACTCCCTTACTCCGGTATACCAGGCTTATTTTAAGATACAAACAGCTCTGAAAGACGACAACTTCAATCAGGCGCTTGACGGACTGAGGCAGCTAGGGGAAAATCTGAAAAAAGCGGATCAGCATGTTACAGGAGATAATCAAAAATGGATGGAATATAAGAGTGGATTAAAAGAAATCCTGCAGCATATCGATCATTTCCAATCCCTGGCTAAGGTACGAAAAGCCTTTGCCGATATCAGCATACAAATCATCAATGTACAAAAACAGTTCGGTCATACAGAAAAGAAAACCTATTATGAAATATTCTGCCCCATGGCCTTTGATAATAAAGGAGCTTATTGGCTGCAATCCAGTGAACAGATCAACAATCCTTACTTTGGAGCGAAAATGCTGAGCTGTGGAGAAATAAAATCCGAACTAAAACCAAATATCCGGGAATAATGACATGAAAGCCAGAAATAGTGATATAAACCGGGAAAACGAAAATTTACTGGATAAAATAATAAGACTGTGCCTGGAAAATCAGCTAATTGTTTTTCTTCTTCTGGGTTCGGTTTTAGTATGGGGATTGATGGTGGCTCCCTTTGACTGGCATATTCCCGGTCTGGCCCGTTCCCCGGTGCCTGTGGATGCTATTCCGGATATCGGAGAAAATCAACAGATCGTATTCACCAAATGGATGGGGCGTTCCCCCCAGGATGTGGAAGATCAGATCACCTATCCGCTGACTGTTTCTCTTCTGGGAATTCCGGGGGTAAAGACTATCCGTTCCAATTCCATGTTCGGATTTTCTTCTATCTACGTAATATTCAATGAAAATATTGATTTTTACTGGTCCAGGAGCAGAATTCTGGAGAAGCTCAACTCTCTTCCACCTAATTCACTGCCGCAGGGTGTGAATCCTTCCCTGGGACCGGATGCAACCGCACTGGGACAAATCTTCTGGTATACTCTGGAAGGCCGGGATTCTCAGGGTAATCCTGCCGGCGGCTGGTCTTTGGATGAACTCCGTACTGTTCAGGACTGGTATGTTCGATACGGACTGCAGTCAGCACCTGGGGTTGCGGAAGTTGCTTCAGTAGGCGGATATGTAAAAGAATATCAGATTGATGTAGATCCTGCTGCCATGAGGCAAAATGGGGTTACCATAACGGATATTTACAAGGCAGTTAAAAACTCAAATATTGATGTGGGAGCCCGTACAATTGAAGTAAACAGAGTGGAATATATGGTAAGGGGGATCGGTTTTATCAAAAGTCTGGAAGATATCCGATATACTATGGTAAAAACCAAAAATAATACTCCCATTTTTATAAAAGATGTTGCTCATGTATCTATGGGACCTGCCCAGCGCCGGGGAGCACTGGACAAGGAAGGTGCTGAAGCAGTGGGAGGCGTAGTAGTAGTACGTTATGGTGAAAACCCTCTGGCTGTAATCAAAAATGTAAAAGAAAAAATCAGAGAAATAAGCCCGGGGCTGCCCCAAAAAAAACTTCCGGACGGACGAACAAGTCAGGTAACTATTATACCCTTTTATGACCGGTCAGAACTCATTCAGGAAACTCTCGGAACTCTCAATAATGCCCTGCGGGACGAAATCCTGATAACAATTATTGTGATTCTCATCATGATTATGCATTTTACCGCTTCTCTGCTCATAACCAGTCTGCTTCCCATGACTGTCCTGATGGTGTTTATAGGAATGAAACTCTTCGGTGTGGATGCAAACATTGTGGCTCTTTCCGGTATTGCCATAGCTATAGGAACAATTGTGGATATGGGTATTGTCGTTTCCGAAAACATTCTGAAACATCTGGATGAAAATAAAAAGAATCCTGAGAAATTGAAAGTTATACATCAGGCTACTTCAGAAGTGGGAAGTGCTGTGTTAACCGCGGTAGCTACAACCGTTGTCAGTTTTCTGCCGGTTTTTGCCATGGTTGCTGCAGAGGGAAAACTCTTCAAACCTTTAGCCTATACCAAGACCATGGCTTTAATCTGTTCAATAATTATTACCCTGACAATTTTACCTCCCTTTGCTTCTTTTCTCTTTACCAAAAAGATCAATAAAGCTGAATATCGCAAAATGATCGATATAGGAATAATTATTACCGGACTCATCAGCATTTTTATTGTTGAGTGGTGGTTTGGTCTTTTGATTCTGTTCTTTGGAATATTTCAAATACTTAAACCCTGGCTGCATGCTAAAATAATAAAAACATCTCCAACTGTTCTCAACTGGATAGTGATCCTAACAGTTGCAGTAATACTTGCATCAACCTGGTCTCCGCTCGGACGAGATAAGCCGGTCATCCTTAATTTTATTTTCGTTGCTCTGCTCATCAGTATAGTTATGGGAACCTTGATGCTGTTTACCAGACACTATCCTTCCCTGCTGGGATGGGCCTTGAAGCATAAAAAGATTACCCTTGCCGGTCCGGCACTTCTGATAGTAATCGGTCTGTTTGTCTGGCTTGGATTCGGCCGTATCTTTGCATTTATGCCGGATGCAGTCAAACGCACGGCTGTTTATCAGAAAATAAATCACACTTTCCCCGGGCTGGGAAGAGAATTTATGCCGCCCCTGGATGAAGGATCTTATCTCTATATGCCTACTACCATGGTGCATGCCGGTATAGAAGAAGCGCTGGATGTTCTGCATAAACTGGATAAGGCCCTGTACTCTGTTCCGGAAGTTGAACATGCGGTGGGCAAGATAGGAAGAGCCGATACGCCCCTGGACCCGGCCCCCATTTCCATGGTGGAAACAGTGGTTACCTACAAATCCGAATATAAAACAGACAAGAACGGTAACAGGATTAAATATGCTGTAAATGAAAAAGGAGAATTCCTGAGGAACCCTGAAGGAAAACTTATTCCTGATAAAAGAGGCAGACTCTTCCGTCAATGGAGAGATCATATCAAAACCGCTGCAGATATCTGGGATGAACTGGTTAAAGTCGCCCGTATTCCCGGTACTACCTCCGCACCCCGACTGCAGCCTATTTCCGCCCGGATAGTTATGCTGCAAAGTGGTATGAGAGCACCCATGGGTATCAAGGTTAAAGGACCGGATTTGAAAACCATTGAAACTGTGGGATTGAAACTGGAAGAACTGCTGAAAGAAATTCCCTCCATTAAGAAGCAATCAGTAATTGCTGACCGCATTGTGGGCAAGCCCTATCTGGAGATTAAAATAAACCGCCGGGCTGCAGCCCGCTACGGTGTTTCCGTAAAGCAAGTTCAGAATATTATAGAGGTGGCTTTGGGCGGAAAACTGATAACCTCAACTATTGAAGGACGGGAGCGATATCCCGTACGAGTACGATATATGCGGGAACTGCGCAATGATTTTGAAGAAATTGCGGATATACTCATACCGGTCCCAAGTGGTGCCCAGATCCCCCTGAAACAGCTGGCCCAAATAAATTATGTCCGGGGCCCGCAAATGATTAAAAGCGAAGATACATTCTTGACCGGATATGTACTTTTCGATAAAAAAGAAGGATGGGCTGAAGTTGAAGTGGTAGAACAGGCAGAATCTTACTTAAAAACCAAAATTGTGAATGAAGAGCTGGTAATACCAAAGGGAGTAAGCTACACCTTTGCCGGCAGCTATCAGAATCAAATCCGGGCTGCCCGGAGGCTGCGGATCATTCTGCCTCTGGCATTATTTATCATATTCTTGATTCTCTATTTTCAGTTTCATAAAGTTTCAACTACCTTAATTGTCTTCTCTGGTATCTTTGTTGCCTGGGCCGGGGGTTTTGTAATGATCTGGTTGTATGGACAGGAGTGGTTTCTGAATTTTAATTTTTTGGGAATCGATATGCGTCAGCTTTTTCAAATAAACACCATCAACCTTTCAGTTGCGGTCTGGGTCGGATTCCTGGCCCTTTTCGGTATTGCCAGTGACAATGGTGTACTGATCAGTACCTATCTTGATCAAAACTTTAAAAAAGCAAAACCTTCCACTATAAAAGAGATACGGACAGCTGCCTTGGATGCAGGGAAACGCCGCATTCGTCCCGCCATGATGACAGCCAGTACCACAATGTTAGCTTTGATCCCCATATTAACTTCCACCGGCCGCGGTTCGGATGTAATGGTACCCATGGCAATCCCTTCCTTCGGGGGGATGGTGTTTGCGATATTGACTACTTTTGTGGTACCCACCTTATATGCCGCTATTGAAGAAAATAAATTAAAAAGAAAATCTAAAAAATAAAACAGGGAATTGTCCGGAAGAGGCTCAGCCTCTGCAGGACGGAACTGCTCCGCTGGGGCTCCGGCTCCTGCGGTTTTTTTAAAAAGCATTGCCTAAAGCATGTCCCGGACTTGATCCGGGAACAATGCCACACGAGTTTAGTTTTATTTTTATGTTTCTTTTCAGGTCACCCGTCGGTGCAGCTCTTGTTCGTTAGTTGTTACTTGAGTAAAATTAGCTTTTTTGTGTCCTTGAATGAACCACTTAATATTTGATAATAATATACTCCACTTGGGAGATTATTAGTATTTAATTCAATTGTATAATTTCCAGGTGTTCTTTTATCGTTCAATAAAGTTGTTATTTCTTTTCCAGAAATACTATATAGTGTTAGTGTGACTATATTTGTTTTATAAATTGAATACTTTATAGTTGTTGTTGAATTAAACGGATTAGGATAATTTTGCATAAGAGCAAAACAACTTGGCAGATCACTGCTGATGCCTTGTCCAATGGAAGTATTTGAAGAATTGAAGCTTAAGTTATCTACATATAGCCTTGATCCAGTATGCTGAGTGGTGCAAAATGTCGTAAGAATTATCGTCGCAGAGTCAGGAAGATCGGAAGTATAAAAGTTTATAGGTATTTCTAAAAGTGACCAATTTGAAACTGTTTGGGGTGAGTTAAAATCAAATCCACCAATAACAATGCCATTTTTATATAAATTACAAGCAACACGCATAGAATCACCATTATCGGGAAGATATTTATAATACAAAGACAATGAATATGGACGGTAACTTATTGGGAACGCTGGTAAAATATTTTCCCAGGAGATGCCGGTCGGAAGTGAATCCCACGAAAATGCTGCGCCATTAACCTCATTTGCTATATCGGGTTTTATAAGCATTGAATACTGTCCAGTACCTACAGGATAACTTTCCATATTTTTTTCAATAGAAAACGAATAAGTTGCTGGATTAGTGGGTAAGAACCCTACCCATTGGTCGGGTTTTTGATATACATTATTTTGATTTTCCGGATCAGGATAATTTTCCCAAATTTCAAATCCATTATTTGGAATTTGAGCATTTGTTTTAATTGATAGTGTCATAAAGATTGTAAATAATAAAACAATTAACTTTTTCATGTTTTTTCCTTTCATGATTGAACATCGTATTAATGCAACGAACCCATAAACCCCCGCAGTTAGAAGCAATTGGTTTGGATTTTGGGTATATTTTTTGTAAATGAAGTATAAGGAAAGCCTGAAATATTTAATTTTTTAAAAGGAGGTCCCCCTATGCTTTAAACTATTATAAGCAATTTTCCGGAATACTGCAAGCATTATCATTTCTCCAAAAGCACTATTTATTTAATGCTCAGCAGGGGCTCAGGCTCCTGCGGAACTGGAATATTTCTTGCATTCTTGATCGCGCCAGGGTTCTACCCTGGTACGGTTATTATGCTGGGGCTCAGCCCCCGCTTTTTTTCGTCCAGGCCTGCCCTGAGTAAAATCGAAGGGGGCACAGCCCCAGGACGATCAGAAAAATATTTTATAAAGATAATTGTATTAACCATGTCACTATTACTTTATGAAGCATAGAATTTCTTGAGAATGGAAGCCACACCCTGCAATTCTGAAAGACCGGGTGGTATATCAAGCATCTTTGTTAAATCGATTGGATCGGCAAGTACAATAGGTGCATTAAGTCGACGCTCTGTTGGCTCCCTAATATACAAAGGTTGATCACTCAATTTCCGTAGTTCAATTTTCTCCATACCTTCGGCCCCATTATTAAGACCACTGCTTGTATTCGTATCTCTTGAGACAGGACACAACCGCAGAAATGGATGTCGATAGGAACTAATTCGAACTGCAGCACGATTTCTGATATGGTCTAAAAATATATCATGATTAAGTTCACAGAATCCAAGACGTTCCCATGCTTGTCGATATCCGTTATAATCAACGTGAACCCACAACTGTCGCTCCGGGTGTAATCGTCGATAATACTGATCCTCCTCTTTCTCTCTCCAGAGAGGTACTCCCGAATTTCTTTCTGGCTGATGAGGTTTGACAACAGCTGCATTAATTGGTCGTTTCCGACCAGGCACACGAACCTGAATATTACCAATGTACGTTTCAATAACCTCAAGATTGGCAGCAGCGATTGGCACAAATAGATCTGGAGTTAAGCCATAGGTCTGAACACCAAGTTTTTCCCACTCTTTTGAAGTCATGCCTTCACTCACTTCAACAAAGTTAGAATTTTCTGATGGCCCTCGATTTTTATCGTGGGCCTCTTTGGGGGAGGGATATTCATCCTGTTGGATTGGGCAGGGAAGATTCTATGCTCCGCAGTGGCTCCTGCCCCTGCGGTTTTTTTTCCTGCGAGACGACAATGCAATGGTAAACAATTTATTTCATCTTCTTCTCGTTTCCTGAATAATATCTACAATTTCTGATGATGAAACATCAACATCAATACCTTTTACATTTAAAGGCGATTTATTCGGGTGGTATGATTTTATTATAAATGTAGAACCATTTCTTTTTTGAATAATTACCTCTCCATCAGTTTTTACTTTTTTCAATACACTTGCAAAATTTTGCCGGGCTTGGGTAAATGTATACTTTTCCATAGTCATACCTCTATTGTCTTGATTGCTGCTTGTTTTGATATATTTAATAATTCTTTATCCAATGTCATTAATGGGGCATGTTCGGTTTGTGAACATACAATAAAATATG
>JAWODZ010000027.1:0-3144 GCA_046483025.1 bacterium | reverse complement strand
AGCTCCCGAAGTAAGTAATGGTGCGAAAACCGGCTTGGCTGTAGATACATCAATTGAAGAGTCAACCGATGCGGGAGAAGAGGAAGATGGTTTAGCTCAAGTTGATTCAGTGATTGTGGCAGTTATTGCTGATTCGGAAAACCGGATAGCTAATTGTGCTATCGACGCAGCCCAGACCAGGATACACTTTTCGGATACAGGAGAGATTGTTACACCCCTGGATAAAGTTTTTGTCGGTAAACAAGAGATGGGAGAGGACTATGGAATGATTGAAGCTTCTTCAATCGGCAAGGAATGGAATGAACAAGCAACAGCACTTTCCAATTATGTAATTGGCAAGACAGTAGAAGAAGTGAAGGGAATTGCAGTCAATGAAGAAGGGGTTCCTGCTGAATCAGAGCTTACTTCTTCAGTTACCATGCATATTACGGACTATATTTCTGGAATAGAAAAAGCAGTTAACCGTGCGGAAACTCTGGGAGCCTCATCTGATGACCAACTGGGAATTGGGGTAATTACTACTATTGACCGATCTGAGGATGCTACGGCCGAGGAAGAAGGCCTTGCACAGGCATATTCAACTTATGCGGCGGTTACTTTTGATGAAGATGGTGTAATTACCAGCTGTATCATCGATTCTTCTCAGGCAGATATTAATTTTAACCAGGAAGGTGAAATTACCAGTGATTTATCCATATCTCCAAAGACTAAAAATGAATTAGGAGATGAATATGGTATGGAGTCTGTTTCGGAAATCGGTGAGGAATGGTATGAACAGGCAGATGCATTTGCAGAATATGTAATTGGCAAGACAGTAGAAGAAGTGAAGGGAATTGCAGTCAATGAAGAAGGGGTGCCTACTGAATCTGAGCTGACTTCTTCAGTTACCATCGATGTTGGTTCTTTTATTACGGTAATTGAAAAGGCTTACGATTTAGCCAAATAGATCTAGAAGAATTTGGTGAGATAACCTTGCATAAATATAAAATGAGAGGCAGAGAATTAACTCGCCTCTCATTTTATATTTAACCTTAAAAACCACCTTCTTTCAAGTTTGTGATGGTTAAATAAAATGGTTTTACCATAAAGAGAATAGACATGCTGCCTGAGATATTTTTGCCTAAAGTCCTAAATAGAGAACAAGAGAAAAGAGCAGAGAAAAATGGCTAATCAAAAGATAAGCCTCTTTTAGAAGACTTAAAGCCACCGCTATGCGGGTTCGGTATTTATTTAAATTCAAGGAAAATAACATAAGATGCATAAAATACTTAAAATTTTTTTCGTATTTGGATTGATATTAAATATAACAGCTTGCCAGATGCAGGAAAAAAATCGTTATGAGGCACAATTTTTAGGATTGTTTGATACGATGGCTCAAGTTGTATCTTATATGGATAGGAAGGAAGAATTTTCTGAACAGGTAAATCAGATACATGATGATCTGGAGGAATACCACAAGCTATATGATATATATACTGAATACCCCGGTCTTGTAAATATTAAGGTAATTAATGATAATGCCGGGAAACAACCGGTGAAAGTCGATAGGCGAATCATTGACCTCCTTCTTTTTGCTAAAGAGATTTATAAAAAGACTAACGGAAAGGTTAATGTGGCACTTGGTCCGGTTCTCTCTATCTGGCATGATTATCGGGAAAGGGGCACAGAAGATCCGGTAAATGCTCAACTTCCGCCAATTGATTTACTTAAAGAGGCAGCCGAACATACTGAGATTAATAAAATGATTATTGATGAACTGGCCTCAACTGTATTTCTTGAGGATCCTGATATGAGTTTGGATGTCGGAGCAATTGCAAAAGGGTATGCCATAGAGCAGGTAAGTCAGAAGGCGAACAGGAGGGGATTTACCTCGGGATTAATCAGCGTGGGAGGAAATGTAAAAATAATTGGGACCAAAGGTTCCAATGGGGAGCCCTGGAATGTGGGAATCCAAAATCCTGAATCTTCCGATGAAAAATCGAATCTGCATGTAGTCAACCTATCAGACCAATCCCTGGTAACCAGTGGAAACTATAGTCGTTATTATACAGTTAACGGGAAAGAGTATCACCATATAATTAATCCAGAGACGCTGTATCCTGCAGAGTATTTTGCTGCTATCACTATTGTATGTGAGGATTCAGGAGAAGCCGACGCCTTCTCAACCGCGGTTTATAATATGCCATTACAAGAGGGACTGGGATTAATTGAGAGTTTACCCAACACTGAAGCTTTCTGGGTATTACCAAATGAAGCACAGAAATTTAGCACAGGTTTTCAGGAATTATTAGCAGAATAAGATAACAAGATAGGAAAAGAAAATAAATTTGCTAAAAAAAAATACAAATATTATTTGACAAAAGGTAAATATCTTAGTAGAATTGCAAAAATAATCTCAACAGAAAAGAAGCCAGTAAGTAGTCTTTTACTAAAGAGAGCCATGAATCGGTGTGAATATGGTAGTAAATTTTACTGAAACTCACTTCTTTAAGAGAAAAAAATTACATTTTTCATTGATATTTATATAGTTTAATTCAATGAGAGTAGAAAATAATTATTTTCTACTGAAATAGGGTGGTAACACGATAAATTCGTCCCTAAGTGAGCCAATTCTGGCCGCAGGGGCGATTTTTTATTATATAGGATTGAGAATTTACAGATAGGAACTTGATAAAAATATTATAGCAGGGTTTACTACCTGGTTTTTTTATCCAATTCGAATAGAGGTGAAAAGATATGGAATTAAGCGGAACAGAGATTATTGTAGAATGTCTTAAACAAGAGAAGGTAAAGGTAATTTTCGGTATACCGGGAGCTGCAATCATGCCTTTGTATGATACATTTGGGAAAATAGACAAACTCCCCTTTGAGAATATATTAACAAGACATGAACAGGGGGCAATTCATGCAGCAGACGGATACGCCAGGGCAACCGGGGAGGTAGGAGTATGTGTTGTTACCTCAGGTCCGGGTGCAACAAATCTGGTTACCGGTCTGGCTAATGCTCATTTAGATTCCTGCAGGCATGGTTTCTTTCTTTTGAAAATTACATTCAGGGCAGGTTATAACCGACTGATAGACAATTTTTCCCATTAGTTTAATTTAGAAAATGAAATAAAAAAGTCATCGGATGACTTTCATTAT
>JAWODZ010000026.1:0-3358 GCA_046483025.1 bacterium | reverse complement strand
CAAAAAGTCATTATTTTGTCAGTCTGAGCTTGTCGAAGACTGACAAATCCAATAAAAACAGTATCCTTTTATTGTGATCAATATGATATTTCTAAACATATTGAACTTTTTGGACAACCCCGGCTAACGGTTCTAATTCAAGTACTTTATCAATTAATTTCTTATTAACATTATAAATCTTAAATCCTCTTATGAAATATTATAATTAATTTTAGCTGACAATGTAATAAATTTTATAGTGGTATAAAAGTAATTTTTTTTATTCCTTTTTTCCATTCTCCATTCTCCTTTTTCCCTGTTTCTCCCTGGCCTGTAACCCGTCAATGCCTGCATTCCATACATTTTCAAAACTTAATGCTTTTTTAAAACCGGCATTTTTTTCCTTTTTTAACCATAAATATTATTAAACTAAAAATTTTTACAACCCTTTCTAACCTATTGTTAATTTAAGTTTTAAAATGAATAAATATGACAATTTTATATTTTTAACCTAAACTTAATTTACTTCCCGAAATGGTATAATATTTGCTTTTAAATAGTTGTTAAAAAAGGTTTTTAATATACATGAACAGAAATCATAAAAATACACATATAATCGTAATATTACTGGCATTACTGTTTCTGTCTTATTACTCCTATGCCCAGAACCAGTGGGATGAGAACGGAATCTTGGCTGCTGATGTTTCTGCACCTGGAATAGGGTTTGATGCAGTATCCGATGATTCCGGAAATGTTTATTTTACCTTTCAAGACACTTCCAATGTCGGTGATTATGATATATTCGTACAAAAAATAGATCCTGCTGGTACAAAAAAATGGACTGAGACAGGTATAAATGTATATAATACAGGGACCAATCAAAAAAATCCTTCTATTGCTGTAGACGGTTCTGGAGGGGCTTATGTTGCCTGGTATGATAACAGTGAAGATAAATTATATCTCCAACATATTGATAAAAATGGTCTGATTGATTGGGTAGAAACCGGAATAAAAATCTGTACTGAAGATACCACTCAACAGGAAGTAAAACTGGTTTCAGACAACACTGGTGGTGTTTTTGCAGTATGGAAGGATAAACGCAGTGATGAGGGTGATATTTATGCTCAGTATTTTGACAGTAACGGTAACAGAAAGTGGGCTGATACCGGAAAAGCAGTAACCACAGCCTCCGGGCTTCAATCAAATTATAAACCAATCTGTACCAACAATGGTGATCTTATCATAGCATGGAAAGATGATCGTAATGGAAACCTGGATATTTATGCTCAAAAAATATCAAAAACTGGAATTGCCGAATGGACATCTAATGGTATTGCCATAGTTACTGAAAATTCAGATCAACATCATGCTAATATAGAAAAATGCGGAATTTATTATATAATTACCTGGACTGATAAACGAAACGACAGTGGTGACATTTATGCCCAACTCATAGATGAGAATGGTAATGCCCAATGGACCGATAACGGAATCGTTGTTTCTGATGCTGCTAATACTCAGGACGGAAGTCGTATAGCAGAAAGCTGTTCATCAAGTGTTATTATTTCCTGGTGGGACAGCCGTTCTGGAGGATATGACATCTATGCCCAGAGAATAGACAGTCTTGGTAATCAATTATGGACAACAGTGGTCAATAACTATAATAATTACCAATACCTTCCTGATATCACTGCTGATGGTGCAGGAGGTGCTTTTATAGTATGGTGGGACAGCAGATTTGATTATTATGATCTTTATTCTCAACATATAGATAAAAACGGACAGCTTTTATGGAACAATGACGGCATTTCAATTGTAACCGTATCAGGTTATCAGGCTCACCAGATAGTAGTGAGTGACAAATCCGGCGGATTTATTACTTTATGGAGAGATCAAAGAGATGGACAGAATGACATATATGCCCAGTTAACCAATGACAATATAGCTGTTACCTCTCCTTTCTCCGGAGATATCTGGAACGGAACAGTCGATCATACTATTAGCTGGTCGATGAATACTGATGACGTGATTTTTGACCATCTTTCTATAAAAGCATCAGCAGGGGGTATGGATTATACCATAAACAACAATATCCCTCCCACTCAATTAACCCAGACCTGGTCAAGTCCAAATATAAACAGCACTGATGTTATTTTATACATACAGGCCATGAATAAAAATAATTCCGTTCTCTGTACCTACCAATCCGATCCGTTTACCATGGACTCAGAACCACCGCTTGAATTTTCTCTGATCTCCCCGGCTCATAACGATACTGTGGAAAAAATAATTACTTTTGAATGGCAATCCACCACAGACAATCTTACCGGACTTTCACATTATGAACTCTGGATAGACGGAAGTCTGTTTCTAAATGATCTGCAGAATACCACCTATACTTTATCCCAGGTGGAGGCTCTTTCCGTTGGGCCTCACACCTGGACAGTCAGAGCCGTGGACAGTGCAGGAGTATATTACGAACCTGCAGAATATTCTATAGAAGTTGTCTACGATAACACCCCCCCGGAAGACTTTCATCTTACTGAACCTGAAAACGATACCTGGACCACTGCCAACAATCCGCTTTTCCGCTGGGAAAGCTCATCCGATCCCGGCAGAAAGTTAAAGAACTATAAATTTTATCTTGACGGCAGTTTTATTGATGATATATCTCCGGATTTTACATCATTCAGTGAACCCATACTCACCCCTGGTGTTCATACCTGGTATGTAACTGCAGTTGATTCTGCCAACAATACTACTCAATCTTTGGAAACCTGGACCATTAAAATGGATGATCAGCCTCCCTTTTCCTTTTCTCTGCTCCTGCCTGAATCCGGTACCTGGACCAATGATACCATTCCTCAATTTACCTGGGAACAAACTTCTGATACTTCCACAGGAATTGGTCTGGCAGAATATGAACTATGGATCGATGATGTTCTGCAGATAGATGAAATACCCGGTGATACGACCGTTCAACTACCTTCGGTAAAATCGCTTTCAGAAGGAACACATACCTGGTATATCAAAGCCAAAGACTCTCTGGCAAACAGCAGAAATTCTGAGACTGATTTTTCTCTTAAAGTTGATGTAACCAAACCCTCCTCGTTTGATCTTATCTCACCTGAGAATGAAACCTTTATTAATACCTTAAATCCGGACTTTTTCTGGGATGAAAGTAATGATGCATTATCCGGCCTACAAAAATATCAACTGTATATTGATGGATCTCTAAATAAAGATAATATTTCAACGTTACAAACAAAACCAGCAAACCTGCTCTCAGAAGGCCACCATGAATGGAGTGTGACTGCTGCGGACAGCGCCGGAAATATAAGAAATACCACTACATTCAGATTTACTGCAGATACAACAT
>JAWODZ010000151.1:0-3826 GCA_046483025.1 bacterium | reverse complement strand
AATTCGGTTGATTTCATATTTTTCATCTATTTATACCTAGGAAGTTTTTTCGATTTTTCAAAAAAAGATTCTACCCCGATTTCTTTCATGCGCATATTCATTTCAATCCATCTCCGGTGTAGATCTTCATTAAAATTGGTTTTATCACATGGGAACTCTTCACACTGAAAACAAAAATCAACACCTTTTTCTTTATAACACCTAATAACCCCGCAGTACGGGAATTTGCACATTCCGTTTCTGCAGCCGGAACAGTCTCCATTGGAGAAATAATCAAGAAGTTTTTTAAATGAAGGATAGTTATAAAAAACCGGCAGGAATTCGGAAAATCTTTTTGCATAGTTGTTGAAATCTCCCAGTAACTTTTCCAACTGCCGGCTTTTTCTTTTGATTTCTCCTTGAGAAAAAGCAAAACATTTACGGCAGTTAAGACCGCAGGGAGCCAAGGTTTCAAGAATTTCTTTTCTCATTTCGCTGTCTTTGTCTGTCATTTCCAATCTTTCTCTTTCCAGGCTACCGCCGTTGAAAAATCAAAATAGCGATGATTTCATTTAAAAGAATAGAGAATTCTTGCAATGGATTCGTCCAGTTTTATAGTTTGGGATTTATTTTTTTTAAGGGGCGGAGAAAAAAACTAACAGGAAAATGTACCAAACCATAATTCGGTCCATATTTTTTACTGGCTCTTACAGCGATTGCGGAATTGAGAAGGGGTCATACTCGTATATTTCTTGAATGCTCGATTGAACGAAGTTTTCGAATTGAATCCAACATCAAAAGCAATTTCCAGGATAGTTCTTTCCCGGCTTAAATCTTTTAATATTCTTTTGGCTTCTTCGATTCGATAATAATTTATCAGGTCATTGAAATTTTTCTCCATTCTTTCATTTATGACTTGGGATATATGATGAGGAGGAAGAGATAGTATATTTGCCAGCTTTTCTAAGGAAACATTTTCTTCCTTGTAGAATTCTTCTTGTTCCAGTGCTGTTTTTATTTTTTGAAGATATTCTTCTTTTTGTTCTGAAGACAAAGATGAAGATTTATATTTAATTATGGGAAATATTTTTATTTTCCTTATATAAACTAAAAATAAAAACACTCCCATTCCCAAAATCAATGAAATCATTAAAACCCGGAATAATAAAGTTCTGGTGAAGGGAATTGAAATATTGAAGGAAACCTCGTCTCCTTCCGGATTCCAAATTCCGTCTCTGTTGCACGCAGTGATGCGAAAGGTATATTCACCGGATCTCAAATTACTATAGCTAACCCATCTGTCTTTTCCCGGTATTATTTCTGACCAGTCTTTATCTTTATTCTCAAGTATATATCTGAATCTAATCTTATCCGATGAGATAAAGGATAAGGCTGTAAAATAAAAACTTATTTGATTCTTAACAACAAATGCTTTATTGCGCAGAGGCAGTTCCACAAAATTTTCATCAATTTCTATTTTTTCAATTCTTACGGGTGGAGGTTTTTTATTAAAAAAAACAGTCTCAGTATTAAGCACACCTAATCCATCCATAGTTGCAAACCAAAGAGAATGGTCTTTTCTCTTAAGCGCCGCGTACTGTGAAAATTTGACGCATTCATCCGAGGGCAAGCCTTCCGAAATTCCATAGAGTTTGAAAAATAGTGTTTTCTTGCGTCCGCTGCATACTTCAACCATTTCTGTCTGTGAAACTAATAGAATGCCTTTGTCTGTTGTCAGCCAATACTGCCCGCGGCTGTCTTTCAGAATAGCAGAAACAATATTACTAGGCAGCTCATTTTCCTCAGTTATATTATCAATTTCGATATTTTTTATCCGGAAGATCCCCCCACCTTCGGTTCCTATCCAAATAACATTATTTTCATCAGGATAAATACAAAGAATCGGGTAATCCTGTAATTTTCTCCAATAAGATGCTGATTGAAACCGTCCATCAATTAAATAAGCCAGCCCTTTCCCGGTGCCTGCCCATATGCGGCCGGTTTCGTCCTGGCTTACACAAAGAATAATATTGCTCGGCAATCCGTTTTCTGTTGTATATGACTTAAACTTTCCATTTTTTAATACGGATAAACCATAGCGCGTTCCAATCCACAGAACTCCTGAAGAGTCGATAAACAAAGTTCGGACAATATTGTTTATCAATCCGTCCGATTCAGTAAAATTCGTAAGATTTTCAGCTGTGTCATAACAATAAATTCCGTTCCCGTAAGAGCTGAACCAAATATCTCCATTGTCTGCTTCAACTATGGCTCTAACTGAATCATTATTATTCAGCTTGTCAGAAAAAATGTTTTTAAAAAATATGTCTCCTGGGTTGAGGATGTTTATGTCTCCATTATTGAGACCCACCCATAGATTTCCGTTCATGTCTTCACAAAGGGACATAGGAAGATTACTGGAAAGTCCTTTCTGAATGGTGTAGCTTCTGAATTTTCCCCTTCTAAATCTTTTTATACCTTTTCCCAAAGTCGCAATCCATATTGAATTCTCATGGTCAATCAAAATGTTCGTTATGGAAATCTTGTGCAACATTTCATGGATCAAATAGTTTTTTTCTTCCTTTTTCTCCAAAATGTACAAACAATTTTCGGCCCCAATCCACATATTCCCCCATAAATCCTGATTGATTGCGGTGATAGAGTTGCCTATTATTTTATCCTTCTCTTCTGTGCTGAAAACCGGCTGATCAGCCGCAACCATGAACAATCCTTTGTTCGAACCTATCCATGTTGTTCCTGATTTTTCCTGATATAGGGCTCTTATAGCCAAACCGGAAGGATAATTGGGAAGAGTTATTTTATGAAAAAAGTCATTTTCTTTCCGGTAGAGCCCCTTAATAGTAGCAACCCAGAGATAACCGGAGTTATCCTCGTATATTGTTTTCACGTAATTGTTTTCAAGTCCTTTTCCAGATTTGTATTGAATAAAATGTTCATCTTTATAACAATTCAAATACTCGTCCGGAGTTCCGACCCAAATATCTCCGGTGCTGTCTTGGAATAAATATGAGATGTAATTGCTCGTCAATCCGTCCTCGGTTGTATAAAGATGAAAATTATTTCCTTTGTGTTTTACAAGTCCGCCCCCTTCAGTTCCAATCCATAAAGAACCGTCTCTGGCAGAAAGAATACATAAAATCCTGTCCGTTCTAAATTGATCCGTATTTTTTGTATTAAACGCAGTAAATCGAATGCCATCAAAACGAACAATTCCTTTTGTCGTCCCGAACCACAAGTAACCTTCCTTGGATTGAACCGCAGAATAAACAATGTTTTGAGGCAATCCATCCTCAATATCCCAGCTGTCTTTAATATACTGAATATTATTTACGGGAAGAACATAAGCAGAATGGCTTAATGCAAATAAACAAAGAATTATCCTTGGAAATATTGATTTTTTCATTCTGCTTTTAGCCACTGCTATTTTATCCCCATCAATCGGATTCTTGTATCCGTAATTCTGACCCTTTGAATGTATTGAACTCAGTTATCCTAAACTGAGCTTGTATTCCAAGTCAAGCTTAATCCCCTGCAATATACATCCATCTTTAATCCTAAATAATCGATGATATTAGATCATCAGAAACCCACATTCGTATTCCCTCTATTATTTATACACATATATAAACTAAAGGGTTGCCCTGTTAAAATCATAAAAATTTAATCTTCTGGCAGTGAACCGCCCCAGTTTTTTTGGAAAGCATATTATATGACTCCTCCCCCCATTGTGGAAGTCATTTGAGCGTTGTAATACAAGGCTTCGAACTCAGCAGGAGGAATATATCCGATCGGCTCAAGCAGGCGCCGGTTGTTGCACCAGTTGTAA
>JAWODZ010000231.1:0-3650 GCA_046483025.1 bacterium | reverse complement strand
TGCCAGGGAAACAAGATTGTTTTATTATCTGCTACACCATTCAATAACCGACCACAGGATATTTTTTCTATGGTTAAATTATTTCAGATACCTACCAGATCAACGATACAGACAGTAGATAATCTTTCCTATCAATTTAGGGAATTAATTAAAGAGTATAAGAATATCAGGAAAATTCAAAATGCAGGCTCAGAAAGTGATTATTCTATTAGAAAAAGAATCCAAAAAGTTGCTGATAAAATAAGAGATATTCTATCCCCTTTGGTAATTCGCCGATCTAGATTGGACTTGTATGGAATTGCTGAATATAAAGAAGATCTAGAACAGCAGAATATTTCATTTCCGGAAGTAAAAGACCCAGAACTTCTGGAGTACAATTTAGGTGATTTAAGCGATATGTATAGAGAAACTCTTGAGGCAATATCACCGGAAGATGACAATGAATTAGGGTTTATCGGAGCTCGCTACATGCCAACGAATTATATAAAAAATTTCGATAAATATCGGGAAAAAATTGCCAAGGAAATGGGTGTCGATGAAAACCTGTTAAAACAGGGACAAATGAATTTAGCAAAATTTATGCGTAGATTAATTGTGCGTCGCTTTGAAAGCTCTATTTATGCGTTAGAATCAACTTTGGAATCAATAATCAAATCATCAAAAAATATCCGGGATTGGTATTACAAAATAGGAAAGATACCAGTTTACAAGAAAGGTAAATTACCTGATATCGATACGCTTCTGGAGGCTGTTGGGGAAGATCTGGATGAAGATCTTAAAGATATTACCCTGGATGAAGAGCTTGCACAATACAAAGAAAAAGGAATGTGGCTGATCGATAAAAAAGAACTTAGAAAGGGTTTTATTAGTGATGTTGAATATGACATAAAAATTCTTGAGACGATTCGTGATAATTGGTTTAGTGATGGTTTTCCAGATGATCCCAAATTAATACATTTTAAAAAAATATTACAGGAAAAGCTACAAGAGGAGCCTGATAGAAAAATAGTTGTATTTACTGAATTTTCAGATACAGCTAATTATATTTATAGAGAATTAGAAAACGAATTAAGGGTTTTTAAATATTCATCATCAGAAGCAAACCAAAAAAATAAAAATATAATAAAAGAAAATTTTGATGCCGGTTACAAAACACAAAAAAACAAATATGATGTCTTAATTGCAACAGATTCAATCTCAGAAGGTTTCAATTTACATAGGGCAGGGATTGTCTTTAACTATGATATCCCCTATAATCCCACCAGGGTCATTCAAAGAGTAGGCAGAATCAATCGTATTAATAAAAAAGTATATGACGAGCTATTTATCTACAATTTTTTCCCAACATCTGCCGGGGAAAAAGAGATACGGATTAGAAAAATATCAACCTTAAAAATTGCTATGGTGCATGCGCTTCTTGGGGAAGACACTAAAGTATTAACCAAAGATGAAGAACTGCAAACCTTCTTTGCCAGACAATTCCGTGGTGCTCTTAAAAGCCAGGAAGTATTATCTCCGGAAGCAAAGTATGAAAACTTTATTAAGAAATTACGAAAGTCCAATCCTGAGATTATAGAAAAGGCCTTAGCAATTCCCAAGAGAATAAAAATAAGAAGGACTCAAAAAGCTAAACAATCAGGAATATTAATATTTGGCAAAAAAGGAGATGAATATGCTTTTAAATTAGGCTTGTCACCAAAAGAATATTTCTCTTTAAGCGCATCTGATGCCTTTGCTTTATTTGAAACAGATTTATCCGAAGGTTCCGCCAAGACAAGCAAAGATTTTGATCCACTCTATCAGATACTAATAAAGAATCTTTTTTCCAAAAAGAAAGAAGTAGCTTTAGATAAAGGGAAAAGAGAAACTATTCTTAAAGTAGAAGCACTTAAGACCAAACTCCCGAATCAAAAGGATTATTTAGAGGACCTTAATTATGTCATAAAAGAATTAGATGCATTGCCTGATAGATATTTAAAGGCTATTAGGGCGATTAATTTGAAACATCTCGAAAGGGATTTCAAAGAAATTGATGAAAACATTCCTCATAAATATTTATTGAACATTATTGATAGAGAAAAGAAGATCGATGAGGAAAGTGAGTCTGTAATACTTTCTGAGGAGTTAATATAAAATGAATTTTAATCAATCATATAACCGGCAGCAATATTTAAGTTTTTTTCGGGATGATCTGTTACCGGAAGATTTAGAAATTTTTGAAGAAAAAGTAGATCTAGATTTTCAAACAAAATATATCCAGGATGTTGTTAAAATAGGGGAAAGTCCTTACCTGGAAATGAATGTCTATGAGATAACTCATAAATCAGAAAATGATCCCAGAATTTCCCTGTCTAGAGAATCCTTTCGGTTACTATCGCAGTATGGTATAAAAAGAGCTTTAGTTTTATTTGTACCGGAAAATCAGACTATAAATTATCGCTTATCTCTCATTACAATTGATTTAAAATGGGAAGAGGGAACCCAGGTCAAAAAAGAATATTCCAATCCGCATAGGTATTCATTTTTTTTGGGACCGGGTGCTAAGACTCATACCCCTGAAAATTATTTGTTAAAAAAGGGAAGAGTAAAAGATTTTGAAGACTTGAAAGATAGATTTTCCATTGAGGTAGTCAATAAAGATTTCTATATAGAAATAGCCTGTCTTTTTACAGAATTAGCCGGCGGGGAAAGAACCGTTGGCAGGAAAAAGATTAAAGAAGATGGCTGTCTTTCTTTGCCATATACATCTGATGATACAATCAAAAAAGAGTTTGCTGTTAGATTGATTGGCAGATTAATTTTTTGTTGGTTCTTAAAAAAGAAAAATTCCAACTCAGGAAAACCTCTAATTCCTGAAAAATTACTTTCAACCCAATCTGTTAAACAAAATCAGAATTTCTATCACACCATTCTTGAACCTTTATTTTTTGGAACACTTAATACTCCATTAGAAGACCGCAATGAATTATACAAAGATACCCCTTGGGATCAGATTCCCTTCTTAAACGGTGGCCTTTTTGAGCCAGGGATTCATGATTATTATGAAACTGACCAAGTATTGGGAATATCAAAGCATATAAATACCTTAAAAGTCCCGGATGAATGGCTAATCAAACTATTTGAAGTTTTTGAAACCTATAACTTTACTATTGATGAAAATACCACAGTAGATATAGAGCTTTCCATAGAACCTGAAATGTTAGGAAGAATCTTTGAAAACCTTTTAGCGGAAATCAATCCTGAGACAGGTAATACTGCGCGTAAATCAACTGGAAGTTATTATACTCCACGGCCGATAGTTGATTTTAGCCACGCCGCGGTTCTCCCAGGTCATTGTGACCGGAAGCGCTTCGCCGGATCGGATGCGACCGGGATAGGAAATCCGGCGCAGGACGAAACGGTAGCCCATCTTGCGTGAAAAGTCGTTTACCTGGGGCCACCATTCCTCCGGCACAGGGCTCGACTTGTTGTTCATGACGGACCCGTGAAGCGCCAGGGCATAGGCGAAGATGTGGTCGACATTCCAGCCCTGCTCGTACCAGTGTTGCATGTTCCAGCAGGTCTCGAAGGCCACGGGCGCGTGTTTCCAAGCCTTGGTGGCCCCGGCGCCCACCAGCCGCTGCAGGTAGATGTCGTCCAGGTGGTTGAAA
>JAWODZ010000062.1:0-31835 GCA_046483025.1 bacterium | reverse complement strand
CGGGAAATATTGAATTACTTTTTCTTCATTAACACAGCCTGTGTAATTGCCATAGCAATAAATCCAAATCCCAGCCCAATAAAAAGCCCCTGAGCCAGGTATCCCAGGGCCCAGCCGATCCCCATTCCAATAAATATACCGCCCGGTATAAATAAGCCACTGATTTCCCAATCTTTTTTTGATTCTTCGTTTTTGTCAGTCATTTTTTTCTCCTGTAGTTTTGAATTTTCATTTACTATATTCATGAACCGTAATTAATAATAAATCTAATATATAAAAAATAAACAGTATTTTCCAACTTATTATTTCAAGAATAGGATCTGTATATTATTTATAAATTAATGAGAAATAAAATTTAATGCTATATTTTAAAAATTTTATGCTTGAAAGTCAAGAGTTTTTTGTTTTGTAAATTTTTGGAAAGAGCTTGAGAACTTTAGAACATGAGAACTTCAGAGCTAAAGAATCTTAGAAGTTGAGAGCTTTAGAGTGTCAACATTCAGAGACAAGAGGACAGTAGACAGTGGGCAAAAAAAACCGCAGACGGCGGACAGCGTTATGTTGCAGAAAATAAATTACAATAACCAAATTACAATAACCAAACATATAAGCTTACAAATCTGATCAGAAATAATGAGCCACGGATTCACCCCGTAGGATATTTTGAACAGTTCAAGATTTATGTTTAGCAACAAGTTTATCCAACGGGGTAAATCTGTGGCTAAAATTCATCATTGATATTTGTTATTTGGTGTTTGGGATTTTAAAACACCCCTCTTCCTCGGCTTGCGCCGAGGGTCTCCCCTTAAGGGGAGAAGTGTTGTGACGCTGGTCTTAATGTGAGGACATTCAGAGGGTGCAAGAAAATTTTCACGAAGCTCTTTTTATTCTCTTTTTCTTCTATTTTCCCTTTTCCTTTTCTCCCTTTCCCCTTATATAATCCACAATTTCATCGAAAAAAAACAATCAGCCAGTTACATCATCCACGTTACCCCGATACATTGTCGTAATTAAGTGATATGTTGTCGATTAGGACAATGTAAGATTTTGCGAAGTTCCGCTAAGCCTACTGCAGCGTTCCCTTTTCCCGATACTCTTCAAACAAACGCCCCCATTCAGACTCCTTCAGCCATTTTTTATATATCCATTTTTCCTTAAGGGGCCAGTGGAGGATGTCATGATAGAAAAAGGAATAGAAATTTCCCAGATAGAGCAGGGGAGGAGTGGTAAGGATTTTCTGCAGGAATTTAGTGGGGCCGAACCAGGTTACCCAGCCGGCAAAACTATGAAAACAGAAACCTACTTTAAATTCCCAGTTTTCGTTGATAAGTTCTTCGTCTCCCACGATCTCAATTTCTTCCGGTCTGGCTGTTCCCAGTCCTCTTTCATGAGCAAGATGTAAATACTTTATGTTCATGGGGTCAAAGCCCATAATTTTAGCACTCACTGCATCAATGGCAACCTGATCTGCACTTGCCAGCATAACATCTTTTTTTACTGGTTTCATAATTCGTGGTCCGGTGCCGTTTCCGGCTGTTGTACCGTCCATAATACAAAAAATACCAGGATGAATCTCTTTCTGGATTGATAAGAGATCGACAAGCGTTTCATGAATGTAGGTATGAGTCTGATGCCGTTTATAATTCAGCAGACCGCCAAAAGCATTTTTCAGAGCTCCTGTGGTAGTTGTGTAGATATGACATTTTACGGTTGGGAGATGGATAATATTTTTTCCCATAAAATAATCCGGAATACGGATATTATCGCCATAGACTTTATTCAGAGCCAGCATAGGAGCTTTAGGAGTATAACGGATCCATTTCATGTCTTCTTCTTTAAAGTTATATAAGACATTGATATTATAATTGGTAAATACCTTACCATAAAGATTTAATCGTTCTCCTTTATGAGTTCTGGTCACTTCAGTTTTATTTTGTACACAGGAGAGATCATTGAATCCGTTAGCCTGTAACGCTTTTATGGTTCCTTCCAGTTGCCAGGGAGTGGTATTCGCAGAAGGGAAGGGATAGTGCCAGCTGATGTTGTCTTTCAGAATGGTCGTTGTATCTGATTCCAGGTGCTTTTTCCCATCAGCAAGTTCAAATAAACGGATGGTATCCTGTATCACTGTGGAAGGTTTGGTACGGATAATTGCTACTTTTGATTTTGACATATGTTTCTCTTATTTTTTTATTTTTAAGTCATGTTAATTAAATATAAAAGATTGAATATTAAAGGCAAATTTTTTTAGTAAAGACCGGGGATGGAGGACGGCAGGGTGTTATGCGTTCAGCGGTCAGAGTTTAAGAACGTGAGAACTTTAGAGCTTTAGAACTTTAGATGTTTTGTGCGTAGAAATCAGAAAAGACCGCGGACGGCGGGATATTATGCGTCCTACGATCAACAACAAGTAGCTAAAGAAGCCTGTATTTGAATTTTCATAAGTACATTTTTTTTTGAACGTTAATTAATATAACTGTTCATAGAAACAGAACATGTTTTCCATATCAGTTATTGATTGTCTGGAAAATATATTCTGTTGTTCATTGTTGTGAAAACAAGAGCCCTTGCGGATTTGAATTATTTTTTATTTCTGCCAGAATTGAACTCTACCAGTTTTTCCCAATTAATTGATCCATTGCTATTACAAAAATCAAGAGAAAATTCTTTGGTAAATTTATTTATCATATTAGCATATGATTCCATGAAAAAATCATTTTTTTCTTTTGCTTTATGCCCGAGAGGTTCAATGATTTCTTTGTAAAGATTTTCGTTACCTGATATGAATTCCCAAAAATCTTGACCACAGTATTTAAAATAATCTCCACGGTCAGATTTTCTCTGTTTTCCATAACAACAACCATTGACGGCAGTAATAATTAGACCTGAGTTGCTTGTTCGTAAAGTTCTCTTTGCAGCAATGAAGTCTGCTTTCATTTTTGCTATTTGGCTGCTGTTACCCCAATTTGGACCTGATTTAATATTAACAATATAGCGGATATTATCTTTATCAAACTCCAGATCTATACCTGTAATACCAGATTTCCAACCATTATAGATTTTTTGATTGATGAAAATAGCTAATCCTTCTAACCAGTCACCAAAGATAGTTTCTTCATTAGATGATATAAAGGCATCTGTTAATTTTTTTATAATTTGTTCAGCTGTTAAAAGATATTTAGCTCGAAATAGGTAAGGATTTTTCTTTTTAAGTACTGTTTTGAGTTTAAGACGATTAAGGCTTTCAATTCTTTTTTGATGAAACTTACCGATATTATTTTCTACGTATTGAGTTACATCATTTAGATTTAGTTGATTCATATTTTTCTTTTGATTCAAATAAAACTAATTTTACAGAATCAATTTTTTCTCTCACCATTTCATAATATTCAGGTTTTATATCAATACCAATAGAGTTTCTTAACATTCTTTGGGCTACAAAATTTGTTGTACCTGAACCCATAAAAGGGTCAAGCACTGTATCACCCTCTTTAGTAAAAAGTTTAATAAACCATTCTGGTAAAGCTTCTGGAAAGGCAGCACTGTGATTTTTATTACTACATTCAGTTGAGAGGTGTAAAACATTTGTTGGATATACTTTTTTTCTGTTAACCCAATTTGAAATATTTTTACCAAAACCACTATTAACTTTTGATTCATCTCGTTTTTTATCTGTATCACTGAGATTTTTTAGTCTTGTTTTAGCCCAATTACCCATTGGCACCATGACTGCTTCTTGATACATGTTGAATTTTTTATTCTTATTAAATTGTAAAAGTCGTTCCCATGCATCTCTAAAACGATTTGGCCATTTTCCAGGATAACAATTTTTTTTATGCCATATGAATTCTTCTGTCCACAACCATCCTTGTTTTTTCATTTCAAGAATTAATTCCATTACATATGTACTTCTCTGACCATTAATAACTTTTTCTTTTATGTTAAGTATAAATGTACCAGTAGGTTTTAATACCCTTAGTAATTCTTTTGTGATAGGTAAAAACCATTCAACATATTTATCTGGATGAATACCTCCATAAGTAAATTTTCTCTGATCGGCATAAGGTGGAGAAGTAATAATTAAGTCTATTGAGTTAGAATGTAATTCTTTTAATATTTTTGTACTATCACCAAGTTTTATGTCTGTTTTTATTTCCATTCTAAATAATTTTAAAAGCCATCCTATTTTTTTAATGCCTTCATATATTATAATATTATTAAATATAAATACTATATGTAATATAAAAAAAATTTTTTAATAATCAAATATATCTTATTAATTAACATTAAAGACATCGATTTTTTTTGATTAACCACGTATCCGACACTTGAAAATTGCTGGATATGTATCATTAACGTATCTCTATCAATAATATAATCATCAAACTGTACTTAATTCCTCCAGTATCAATTTACTAACCATCTGCGGATTTGCTTTTCCGGATGTTTTTCTCATTACCTGACCAACCAGAAAATTTAGGGGTTTGATATCTCCTTTTTTTATCTTTTCAGCAACTTTCTGGTTATCAGTAATAACTTTTTTACATATTTTTTCCAGATAATCTGTGTCCCGAATAGTACCTAAATTATTTCGTTCAATGATAATCAGTGGACTTTCACCAGTCTCAAATATTTCTTTTAAAACAGATCTCCCCACTTTTTCTGTAATGTCCCCCTGGGAGATCAGGTTTAGGAGTTCGGCAAAATTTTCAGGTGAAAGACCGGAATCTTTTATTTTTTGAGAAGTTTCATTGAGCAGGGTAAAGAGGTCTTTGATAATCCACCTAATTAATTTTTTAAGATCTTTACTCCGTGGTACACAGGCTTCAAAGAATTTGGAGATATCTTTATCCTTGGTAAGCAATATGGCTTCATCTTGTGTAATATGGTATTGATCAATGAACCGGGTCTGTTTCTTATCAGGTAACTCAGGCAGAGTGTCTTGTATATGTACAATAAAATCCTGATCAACTTCGATATCAAGAAGGTCAGGTTCCGGAAAATACCGGTAATCCGGAGCATCCTCTTTGGTCCTGAGTAGGCGGGTGATTTTTTGGTCTTCATCAAACCAGCGGGTTTCCTGTTCCACCTGCTTGCCTGCATCAAGTATCTGCGTCTGTCTTCTTATCTCATATTCCACTGCTTTCATAATGAATTTAAAAGAAGTCATATTTTTTATCTCTGCCCGGTTGTCGAAGTGCTTTGAATCCCAGGGGCGGAGTGATACATTGACATCGCAGCGGAACTGTCCTTTTTCAATGCTGCAGTCACTGATGCCGATATAACGAAGGATTTGCTGCAAGGTGGTCAGATATGTATGTGCCTGGTCCAGTGTCTGTATGGGGCTGCGGGTATGGTCTGCGACAATTTCGAGTAAAGGAATTCCGGAGCGGTTATAGTCCACATAGCTATGTTCTGCAGAATCAGTATCATCCAGTGTATGCACCATTTTTCCGGCGTCTTCTTCCAGATGAATGCGTTTAATACCCACAGGAAGGGTATTATCCCCATCAGATATCTCCAGATATCCATTTTCACACACAGGGAATTCATACTGGGTAATCTGATATCCTTTGGGAAGATCGGGATAAAAATAGTTTTTACGGGCAAATCCTGATCTTTGATTTACCGAACAGTTCAGAGCCAGTCCGGCCCGGATGCAGTATTCCACCGCTTTTTTATTCAATACCGGAAGAACACCGGGCTGACCGGTACAGACCGGACAGATGTAAGTATTGGGATGAGCTCCATATTCAACCGGGCAGTCACAGAAAAGTTTTGTCCTGGTGTTCAGAGCAACGTGAGTTTCAAAGCAAATGACAGCCTCGTATTTCATTCCCCAACCTTTTTTATTTCCCTGTTATTTGTTGATACAAATGTCCTGTTCGTAAAACTGTTTTTTCATCAAACGGTTTGCCGATAATCTGAAATCCTGCAGGGAGTTCGTCAATTGTACCGCAGGGTACACTCATTCCGGGCAGTCCGGCAAGGTTCAGGGGAACAGTGTATATATCCATAAGATACATTTTCAATGGATCGTAAATTTTTTCTCCCTGTTTAAAAGGGAGAGTGGGAGTGACAGGAGAAATAATAACATCCACTTTTTTAAAAGCCTGGTCAAAATCATGCTTTATCAAGGTCCTTGCTTTCTGAGCTTTCAGGTAATATGTCTGATAGTGTCCGGCTGACAGCACATAGGTACCCAGCATGATTCTTCGTTTGACTTCCTTGCTGAATCCCTGATACCGGGTATTTTCATACATTTCTTTTATGTCAGTATAATTGTTCTTTGCCCGAAGCCCGTACTGCACCCCGTCATACCGGGCCAGATTACTGCTGGCTTCAGCAGTAGCAATGAGATAGTAAGCGCTTATGGCATAATCAGTATGGGGAAGAGAGATGTCTACGATCTCAGCTCCGTTTTCCTGCAGCAGCTGAGCAGCATGTAAAACGCTATCTTTGATCTTTCCATCCAGACCTTTGCTAAAGTATTCCCTGGGCATGCCGATTTTAAGACCTTTGATATTGTTGTTTAAAGAAGAAAGGAAATCAATTTTCAGTATATCAGCTGAGGTGGAATCATTTCTGTCAGGCCCGCAGATTGTCTGCAGTAAGATGGCGCAGTCTTCAACCGTTCGTCCCAGAACTCCGATCTGATCCAGAGAGGAGGCATAGGAAATTAGACCGTATCTGGACACTCTGCCATAGGTGGGTTTAATGCCAACCACACCGCAAAAGGCAGCAGGCTGACGCACGGATCTGCCGGTGTCTGTTCCTAAAGCAAGAACAGTTTCACCTGCAGCCACAGCAGCAGCTGATCCCCCGCTTGATCCGCCTGCAACATATTCTGTGTTGACAGGATTTCTGGTAGGGCCGGCAATGCTGTTTTCAGTTGAAGAGCCCATGCCGAATTCATCCATATTGGTCTTGCCGATCCCTACCATGCCATCCTTATAAACCTTTTTAACTGCGGTTGCATCATAGGGGGGGAGGTAATTTTTTAATATATTTGATCCGCAGGTTGTGGTCAGACCCCGGGTGCATACATTATCTTTGAAAGCGATAGGTATACCATTCAACCGGGAGGAGTGCTGCTTTTTATGGAATTTCTTGTCTGCTGATTCTGCCTGATGCAGAGCCTGTTTTCTGAATACAGAGATATAGGCATTGATATCCTTTTCTCGCTGGTCAATTCGCTGGAACACTGATTCTGTGATCTCTTTAGAGCTGAGCTCTCCTTTATTCAGCATGGTGCAGAGCTGAGCTGCGGTATGATCACACAGTTCCATGTTTTCAGCTTTCCTTGATTTTGGGCACTTTGAAATAGTTTTTTTCTTTTTCCGGAGCGTTTTTCAGAATAGTTTTAATATTGTCTCCATCACCTGGTTTATCATCATGCCACTTATTTTTATCTGTTTTTAATCCTGAAAGAGATTCAATGCCGTCTGTGTTCAGTTCCTGCAGGGAACTGACATATTCCAGAATGGATTTCAGGTCTTTTCTGAAAGAATCAATTTCCTTATCATCTATTCTCAGACCTGCAAGTTTGGCAATATATTCAATCTGGGTTTTGCTGATTTTTTCCTTCATGGTTACACCGGATGAATGTACAGGTATCCTTTTTTTTGAAGGTAAGAAATTAAGAATTCAATCGCAAGTTTTACTTATTCATTGATTCACCATAGCGGAGTTTATTATCGTTTATCCACATAGGAAAAGGCGGGACTGCAGCAGGATAGGGTACATACTGCTGCAAGGCAAAAAGAGGGATTTTAGTAAGCTGTACATTTTTCAATGCCTGCAGATTTACTTCAATTGATTGTTCGTATTTCCTATATACACTGTCCGCATAGGCAGTAAGAAAGTATTCATGTTTATCTATTAACGATGATGTATCCGGTTTATTTTTAGCAGTTGTCGGCTGGATCTGATTTTTCAGAAATTCTGCAATATGGGCATCTTTCCACATTTCCACCGTTCTCTGAACTTCCGGATGTTCATCCAGAGATCTTTTATATGCTTCCCGGTTCAGATAAAGATCCCGTACCAGGTCTGCAACTGCATATTTGAATTGCTGAGGAAATTCACTTTCAGAAATATGTTTTTTTCTATACACCAAGGAATGAGACATTAAGGCGTTTTTAAAATCTTCCACAGTCCATACTTTATTTTCAATACGGAAAAACGGCTGATGAAGAATGTTATTAAGCTCCTGCATGTTTTTCTCAAGTTCCTTATTATTCAATCCCTGTTTAGCTATAGATCCGTTTGAAGATTCGCCGGCTTTGGTTCTCAAATCATAAAACAGCTGACTGACTTTGATAAAGGTCTCATTTTTGAATATTAACTTTTTATCTGCCATGACCTTTTTGATGTACTGTTGCCATAGAAGATCAGCTTTTTTTTGTACATCTTTATTGTTTTCAGTTTTTACTTGATTATATGCTTCCTGATAAAAAAGATGTTCCCGCATTGCCTGCTCTTGTATTCCTTTCAGATAAGCCTGAAAATTTTTATTATTTCTAAGAGGACTGCTATCTTCAGCCTCCAGGGCCAGCATTTTTTCAATGATCAGATTATTAAGTAAAACCGCTTTTCTTTGTTTTTCATTTTCAGCAGAAATAACCGGATGAGGAGTCAGTTCTACTCTGTCAATAAACTGATCAACCGTAATTATCTTGTCATCAATTTTGGCCAAAATTTTTTCACCTGAATCCTGACCTGCTTTTTTACTGCATGTAAGTATGAACAGTGCAGTCATACATACAATAATTTTATTAATATAATACACTTTAAAAGGTTTCATACAATAGATATTTAAAGAAAATAATGATTTTTTTTATTTCATTTTACATTCCCGGATTCAGAGAATCAATCCGAAAGCAATACAAATTTCGTTTCTAAGGTATTTTCCGAATTTGTGCCTGCAAACAGTTTAAATTCTCCGGGTTCTATAATATATTTCATATTCTGGTCGTAAAACCCCAGATCTTCTGTAGATAATGTAAAACTGACTTTTTTGATTTCACCCGGATCCAGCCTGATTTTCCTGAATCGTTTCAGTTCTTTTACCGGACGGGTAAGGCTGGCTACAACATCTCTTATATATAGCTGTACCACTTCCTCTCCTGCTGTGTTACCTGTATTTTTTATTATCATGCTGACATGAAGTGTGTCATTTACTGAGATTTCATAGTTATTCAGTTTTAAGTCTGAATATTCAAAGGTTGTATAACTCAGTCCGTATCCGAACGGATACAAAGGCTTATTGGGAATATCCAGATATTTGGAACAGTAACGGGTATTCTGTACTTCCGGCCGCCCGGTGTTTTTATGATTATAATATACAGGAATCTGGCCCACAGCATAGGGGAAACTGACCGGAAGTTTCCCGGAAGGGTTATAGTCTCCGAACAGTATATCAGCAACAGCGTTTCCTGCCTCAGTCCCGGGTAGCCAGATTTCAAGAATTGCAGGAATGTTTTTACTCATCCAGGTCAAGACCAGGGGTCTGCCGTTTGCTAAAACCACAATTACAGGTTTGCCGGTTTTATTCAGTTCCCGGAGAAGTTCCTCTTGTACACCGGGGAGATCAAGGTATGCTCTGCTGGCTGCCTCGCCGGACATATCCCTTGACTCGCCCACTGCAGCAATAATGATCTCTGCCTGCTCTGCTGTTTTTACTGCATTCTTGAACAGACTCTTATCCTCATCATTGATATTACATCCTATTGCATAGAGTATTTTTGTGTGGGAAGAAACTTTATTTTTTATACCATTTATAATTGAAACAACGTCTTTCCCTTCACCTCTGGCAGACCAGGAACCCATAAGATATTCCTTGTTATCTGCAAGCGGACCTATAACAGCTATTGATTTTATGTTTTTATCTAGAGGAAGAATATTATTTTCATTTTTCAATAAGACAATGGATTTTCTTGCCATATCCCGGGCAGCTTTAAGATGATCCGGATGCAGCAGTAACTCATTTTCCCTCTTTTTACTGCAGTATTTATAAGGATCACGGAAAAGACCGAGCCTGGATTTTATTCTGAGTATTCTTTTTACAGCCTCATCAATAAGACTTTCTTGAATCATATTGTTATCAATAAGATTTGATAATTCTGTACTGTAAACATGACCCATCATATCCATATCCACTCCTGCATGTATAGCATACAGAGCAGCTTCATACGCATCTTCTGCAAACCCATGAGCAATCATTTCCCGGATTGCATTCCAGTCTGATACCACAAAACCGTTGAAATTCCATTGTTTTTTAAGAATGTTTGTAATCAGCAGATCATTTCCAGTTGCCGGGATACCGTTAAGCTCATTAAAAGAAGTCATCACTGATCCTGCTCCGGCATCCACTGCAGCCTTGAAAGGGGGCAGGTAAATTTCATGCAAGGTCTGTAAAGAAATATCCACTGTATTGTAATCTCTGCCTGCAGCAGCGGCACCGTATGCGGCATAGTGTTTAGCACAGGCCAGAATGGTATTCGGATCCGTTAAATCATTTCCCTGAAATCCTTTAACCCGGGCTGCTGCAATACATGCGCCCAGATAAGGATCTTCTCCGGCTCCTTCCATAATCCTTCCCCAGCGGGGATCTCTGGCAATATCAACCATAGGAGCAAAGGTCCATTGAATCCCGGCAGCTGCCGCTTCATATGCAGCAATCCGGGCAGATCGTTCCACAGCATCTGTATCCCAGCTGGCGGCCTCTCCCAGGGGGATGGGGAAAATAGTTTTATAACCATGGATTACATCAAGGCCGAAGATTAACGGTATGCCTGATCTCGTTTTTTCTACAGCTATTTTTTGGATCTCATAGGTGTTTTCAGCTCCGGTTAAATTTAATATTGACCCCACCTTTCCCTCAGCTATTTCCTTCAGGAGATCTATTTTCTTTCCTCCGGGACCGGTCATTGTCCTGTGCCAGGCATATTGGGTTAACTGGCCGATTTTTTCTTTTAGAGTCATTTGCTGAAGGAGAGAATCAATTTTTAAATTAGTTTTATTTTTATAGGGGATATCCTGAGCATTTACTCCTGTACTGAGTAAGGCCAAAAAAATAATTCCAACCAGTAAAATTTTTTTCATTTTCATTCTTTTCTCTCTTAAGTATATGTTTTCAGGAATTATTACTATTTTGATTTTTTCTTCTTTTTTTCAGTATTTCTTTAATTTCATAGGCCCGTTCTTCAGTGAGCGGGTATCTGGTTAAAATCAGGATGGCGATGATGGTCAGCACTGCGGGCAGACCGATCTCCCAGAACCGCAGCCAGAACAGAGCAGTTTCTGCCTGCTGTTCCAGGTTGGCATCATATCCGGTTGTCTGCAGGAGATATCCGCTGACTACATATGCTATAGACACCGCAGCTTTCCACCACCAACCGTACACAGCATAATAGCTGCCCTCACGCCTGGTTCCGGTATTCAGCTCATCTTCATCACAGATATCAGCATTCATTGAATTAACTAAAGAAAAACACATAACCATACCCCAGGATAACAATACAGTCGGAATAATGGTTAAATAAGGCAAGCTTCGGTTATAACAGATAATTTTCAACAGGTTGCCGAAGACTAAAAGTGAAAATGCAAAAATGACAGTATTTTTTTTCCCCATTTTTTCTGAGATCCAGGCCATAGGCAGAACACCAATAATTCCGGTAACAGCCCAGATGGTGCCGTTCAAACCCATCAGTACGGAAGCAGCATCTTTGTCTCCGGAATAGACAAAGTAGATCATGATAAAATTATTGAATCCCATAACAAACTGAAAACCAATAATCACCAGAACAAAGGCTATGACCAGTTGCACAAAGGTTTTATTTTTACAGGTAGTTTTAAAACTCTTAATCAACCCTACTCTTTTTTGTTTTTTAACCCTGTAAAAGTTTTTTTCTTTGCAGGTGATGGCGCAGATTAAAGCGGATATAATCAATATCAATCCCATTCCCATACAAACAACTCTGATCCCCTGTATCTCATTAACAAATATTTCCAGCCGGGCAAGCGCATACAGCCACGGTGAGGATAGGGCACCGATATTTCCTATAAAGCTGGCATAGGCAAATACTCTGGTTCTTTCATGATAGTCATCAGTCATTTCAAAACCGAGTGCTCCGTGGGGTACAGAATAAAGTGTCACTGCTGTATAAAACAGTAAAGACATGAGAAGCAGATATGCAAACGGATTATCCACACTCCTGCCATCCTTGGTCGGAGCAGTCAGACTCCAGGCTAATTGCATTCTTTTTGGTTCACTGATGAGATCAGCGGATATGGCAATAGTGTTGCCTTTAATAGCTGCCTGGGCAGGAATGAACTTATCATCATCCCCGGCTATTTCAAACCAGGCCATATACACTTTTTTGTTTTTGATCAGTTTAAATAAACTCAGTCCGCTGGTATCATACAAAGATTTTTTCATAATGGGGTTGATGGCAGTATCTTCAGGGGTAATCTCTGTCAGGGAAAAATCAGCAGAATCGGATAATAAAAAGCCTCTGTCTGTATTAACAAAATCAATAGTTACCTCATTGAACTCAATATCAATGGATTTATCCAGTTTTTTGATGTGTACCCAGTATTTTTGGGCATTGGGAACCCAGAATACAGCTGCAAATGCAATACCTACCAGTATACCGCCAATCAGGATATACGGTATACGCCTTCCAAACCGGGATCGGGTATTATCAGAGAGATTGCCGGCAATGGGATCGGAAATGAAATCCCAGACTCTGGGAATGGCAGCTGCGATTCCGAAAAGAATTGGAGCCATCTTCAGCATATCGATATAGACAAGATTACTCAAATTCATCAGTGCATTTACAGAAACGATGGTCACCAATGCTCCCATTCCATACCCAAATTTCTGAACAAAGGGAAGCCTGTCTTCTTCAGGTGTTGTATGATGTTTTTTAAAATCCATAACCTACTCTAATATAATAAATATTTTATTAATTGTATGATGATTGAATTCTTTTTCAATAATTTTCCGGGGAATTCGTATTCCTTTGCCGTTTTCTATAACATCAAATGTATGAAAATGCTTCCCATTAACAATCATTTTTTTTAAGGAATAATTATCAAAATTTAGTTTATTTTTATTATGATAGGTGATACTAAAACGTTTATCTGCAAAGTCAAGAGAAATCCCTGTATTTTCTGAATAGTCAAACTGCCGGTTCACCAGTTTTGGCATAATGACTAAATCCCCCAGCACTCCCCGAAATCCAAAAACCTGAGTGACCAAAGTCATTATCAGCCAGGAGGCAGAACCGGTTAAATAGTGATACTTTCCTTTGCCTTCCGAGGATATATATTCAGGTATTCCCGGATAGATACATGAATTTTTTGTGTCAATACAAAGATCATAAATTGATGAGAGCACCTGATACCCCTGTTTAACAAATCCTCTCATATACAGTGCATATGCATACATAACTGCCATATGTGAAAACATGGCACCATTTTCTTTTTCTCCGTACTTCAGGGCAAACCCTCTTCCAAAATTATACGTATTCGGTCCCAGCTGGGTGGTTAACCGAAATCCCCTGGTATGCGGATCTTTCAGAAATTTTGTACATGCTGTAAAACTCTTTTGAACCTGCTGATTATCAGCAACATTGAACAGAGCAGTAAATGTCTGGGCTGTAAGATTCATTCGCACCCCTTCAGGGAAAACACCGTCTACCCGTTCTGCATCATTATTATAATACCCGTTAAAGAAACCTGTTTTTTTATCCACCTCAATCCATTCATGTTTTTGAATATGCTTTTTCAGCCATTCACTTTTTCTGTTCAGATCATAAGCAAGGTCATTGATATTGATATGTTTAATCTTTCCTGAAAATCCTTTTTCAACAGCACTAAGATACCCTTCAAGACGGGCTTTTTTATTGCTGTAAGAATCATAATCAACTTGTTCGTTTACAGAATCGAGCAAGAGAGCAAGTTCAGATGCAATGTCAACAGAATGAATATTTTTATCAGTACTTATGTAGGTAAGAAGAGATGCCAGATCCTGCAGATTCCCGGCATAAAATGCACTGAAGGGCACACTTTCACCTTTATCCGGCGCCATATTTAGCTGATCGTTCCAGTCTCCGTCTTCCAGTTTTATATTATTATGTTCACCTGCATTAAAAAAACAGGTGAGATGCTGCACCAGGATGTGTTCAAGAACTGTACCTTTGTATACGGTTCCTTTTTTTGTTTTAGCCCAGGTTTCGTCCTGGACACCCCAGTTTTTATTAACAGCTTTGGCTCTCCTAACCTGATGATCATACCAGTACCTGGCATTTTGAAAAAGAATATCAGTATCACCTGTCTGATCAATATAGAGCCGTATGGTAAAATAGGGCCAGACTCCATGATCCATCCAGACCCTGGAAACATTATTCCGGTCAGCAATAAACTCCTGTTCTCCTTTGCCGATTATGGTGGCATTGGTGCCGTCAGGACGGATACCGTAAAAATTATTTACAAGGTTTTCTTTTAGTTGCTCAGGTTTCTGTAACAGCAGTGCCAGACAATCCTGCCAGAGATCACGCCAGCCTCTTCCGCCTTTACCGTAGTCATGATGAGGAAGAAATGAACATCCGAAAATTTTTCTCAATACAGGCTGACAGGAAACCCATTTCAGCCAGTTGGAATACACCGTATCTTTGATATCAAAATCAATACTGTGTACTTTACGTTTCCAGTATTCACGATTTTTATTAAAAGCTTGTTCAACTTTTTTTGATGATGAGTAAGTATTACAAATATCCGGGATACAGGTTTCGTCATCAGTGATACCCAGAATAATAATGTATGCTTTGGTCTGGTTGTATTTTAAATGAACCGGTTTAAACCGGAGCGCGCCCATGGCCTCTGATCCGTCTTTTCTTTTGTCTCTGTCCGGATCAGGAGACAGATTTCCAACCACTGCCCGGGGCCAGTCAAAACTGCTTTTTTTACCAATAAATTCCCGGACAGTGGGGAACTGGCCTATGGGATTGTTACCTTTATCATCACATCCGGAAACAAAATAAGAGGTGGTATTTTGTTTATGTCCTCGCTCATCATGCAGAAGAACCGGTTTTACCATCACTCCCTCGGGAATTAATGTTGTCCGCTGTATCAAACTGGTTGCATGTCTGTGGTCCCTGATATTGTCTGCTGATCTTCCAAAAATGGGTACAGCACTGGTAGGGGTGAATTCCAGGGTTTTTTCAGAAAGATTGGTCATTTTAATCCACATTATTTCGACTGTAACAGGATCCACAGGAGCAAAACTGGTAATTTCAGTTTTTATATTGAAATTATGGTCCTCCCGCCGTATCCGGTGCCAGAGAAATCCTCCCTGCACCGTGAGGTCAACCTTGTCCTGATCAGTAAAAATGTGTGAATTTTGCGCTGCGGAATTTCCGGTCAGAGAATAGGGACCAGTGCGGTCTGACCATATCCAGAAATTTCTGGAAGAGCGGTTGTTGTGTATATCTTCTATAGAAACGGGCAACAGCAAAAATGTATGCTGGGATGTCTTTATATCTCCGCCCAGAGTGGGGGTAATCGAAGACATGATACCGGCTTCATTACAGAGAGGAAAGTATAATTGATGTACTCCAGGAGGATTTATCCATTCAAAGGTACCCTTGTCATCAACAAACTTCCAGGTTCCGCAGCCGCGTTTACAGTCATCGCTCATATATTAACGTACCAATACCATTTTTTTGATTTTACAGAAACTATCGGTAATCAGTTTATAAAAATACACCCCGGATGCTAATTTTTCTCCCTGAAATACAACCTGATGACGGCCTGATTTCAGCTCTTTATTGTTTATAAGAGTGTTCACCTTCTTTCCAAGTGTGTTGTATATTTCTATGGTTATTGAAGAAGACCGGGGTAAAGAAAACTGAATAACTGTACGGGGATTGAAAGGATTCGGATAATTCTGGTATAATTTAAATGATTTAATAGTATTGTTTTTTTTATCGTCGATACCTGTTGTGAATCCGATATCATCCAGCATCTGTTTAATTTCCTGATTGGACATAAACAGATCCCAGCAGAGCTGGGTGCGATAATTTTCGATCATTATGATGATCGGTCCCTGATCAATGGCTATATAACTCTGGGCAAACCAGTTTTCTCCCGGATTGAAGGCATCTTTGAATCCGAATTCACCCCAGAGTTGCGGTCCGTAGGTATAGTAGAAATGCTTTAAAGTGGCCTTTGACTCTTCGGGAGTATACGGCATGGCGCTCAGAGCAGCAGTAGGTGTAATAGTGCCGTTATCATTGGTCATGGGTTCATGCGCACTGTATCCCCAGGGATTGTCACTGGCGGTAAGTCCCCAGGTTAAGGAATCATATCCGGTTTTACTCAGAGGATTTTCCATGCAGTAAGCCCGATGGATCAGAGATGTGTTGCGATTGTTTTCAAAATAGTTGCAGAATTGATCCTGTTTGTTTCTGGGGTCAAAACCCAGAAAGGAGTAATGTGTAAAAAACAGAGGGCCGCCGTAGTCTTTACCCACATACTGCTTATAGCCATAGAAGGTCTTACCATTCGTGTAATACGGTGAACCAGCCCATCCGTTAGCATAAAGAGAAGCAGGAACTGAATGAGTGGGAGAAGCAATGGCCAGCAGGTAGACCATCATGCATTCGTTCCATCCGATTACAGGCATGTTCATCTGCCATCCATAGTTGGGTGACCAGTGCCAGTAGAGAACCATGCCGTCAGTAGTCCGACGGTACCAATCCCATTCCACACCTTCCCACATGGCTGTAGCCAGCTGCCGGATATCATTCTCCACTGGATTATTAAGGTCGAAATACTTACGAGCTGTTAACGCTCCCTGGATAAGATATGCTGTTTCCACCAGATCCCCTCCGTTATCATACTGACTGAAGGGAATGGTCTCTCCGGTGGCACCGTTGATCCAGTGAGCCCAGACTCCGTGATAAGTAGTGGCATTTTCCTGAAGAAAGGTAAGGATTTTCTGCACTCTGGCTGCAACTGAATCCCTGGGAGCAAATCCGCGTTCAGCTCCGATAACCAGGGCCATTAATCCAAAACCTGTTCCCCCGCTGGTACAGGTTACTCCTGATCCCTTACGTTCTCTGGCCAGGCCGCTGACCGGATGGCCATAATCATAAAAGTACCGGAATGTTGCTTCCTGAACCGAGGTTATCAGTTCATCTTCGGTCATGGCATAGGAGGTTGCAGATACTGTATCTGAAGGTTCCGATTCCTGAAAATTCTGATTAACAGCTGTTACATAATAATAATAAGTTTTTTCATTTTCATCAAAGTAATCGCTGTAAAGATGGACTGTATGTGCAACAGGATTTAAGGCAGAATATGTACCAGAATGCGATTCAGAACGGTAAATTGTGTAACCAAGAAGATCCTCCTCAGTATTACGGCGCCATTTAAGATCTATACGAGCGTCTGCACCCTGTGCTGACAAGTTTGAAGGAGTTGCAGGGGGTTGGGATACTACCGGGCCTTTAATTATGCGGATTTCATCAATCCAGGCTAGATGTTCGGTTTCATCAGCAGGTTTCTGAAAATAATAAATTGTTTTGATCCGGGTAAAATCAGTATTTTCCGTTCCGGGCTGAAAAGCATCTACAGGAATTGTCACCCGCTGCCAGGTGGTGGAATCATTATCCACTCCGCTTAAATAATCACCCAGCCATACACGGGTGCTCTTGTTGTTGGATGTGTCCTCTAATCTGAGATCAGGAAGATGATCCTGTTCTATGGCTTCAGGTCCGTTGATCCAGTAAGCAATGGTGTCATACTCAGTAAAATCGTGCCGCTGCCACCCTTGAGAAGCAACTGCAACACCCCAGTCACCTCCTTGTCTGGAGGTCCAGTGGAGGCGCAGACTGTGTGCTCCCTGATAGGGATGTTTTGGATCTACCGGAAATTTATCATTGTTACCGGCCAGTTCCAACTCACTGGGAGCCTGCTCAAATCCCCAGGAGGAATCATAAAGTTCATCACCGTCAGGACTGTCGCTGAAAAAAACGATCTGATCCTGAGTATTGGAAAGAGATACTGATGAAATAATTAAGGAAACCACCAATATTTTTATCTCATAACAGCTTAATGATTTAATAGATTTCATGGTCTATTCTCCTTCATAAGGTAATAAAAGTTTAGTACTATCAGGATAGGGGGGGATTTCTTTTTCCTTTTAAACTGATCTGAACCGTTACCTTTTTCCGGTTCGGGATCACCGGTATTGTATTCCCCTCTATTTTTTCTCCATTAACTAATATGTTCTCCACGCCAGCGTTTGCGGATCCATCGCTTTCCATAGTTAGTTCATAAGATATACCCCTGAAAAACCGGCGTACAAATATTTTTTTCCATCCTTCCGGAAGACAAGGATCGACTACCAGCCCATCGTAATCGGATCGAATACCCAGAATGCGTTCCAGGGTCATCCGGTACAGCCAGGCAGATGAACCAGTATACCAGGTCCATCCGCCTCGTCCGTGATGAGGTGAGTCAGGACCATCGATGTTACCTGGTGTTACATAGGGTTCGGCCCAGTATTGATCCGGATTTTGACCCTTATAGAGAGGACACAGCTTTTTGTAGATTTCGTACGCTTTCTGACCTCGTCCGAGCATACATTCTGCCCAGATGCACCAGGTTGCAGCATGCGTATATACACCACCGTTTTCTCTTGTGCCGGGTGCATAACGGGAAAGATAACCAATATTCTCATCAGGGCTGGCATAAGCCGGATGAAGCAGTATAGGACCTGCTTTTTTCATCAGATACTTTTCCATAGCATTCATTACCTGATGTGCGCGTTCCTGCTTTATGGATTGAGAAATAACAGCCCAGGTCTGGGGATTAAGAAAAATTTTTCCTTCCCGATTCTGATGACTGCCGATTAATTCACCATTATCCTTACTGGCCCGCCAGAACCAATGGCCGTCCCAGCCTAGAGAATTTATGAGCTTTTTTAATGTCTCCGCTTTTTTTCGATATTGATCTACCCGTTCTGACAATTGTTTTTTCTCAAGAACAATCTCAATATTGCACAAGATGAAATAGAGGAATTGTGCAAGCCAGACTGATTCTCCTTTCCCATCCAGACCAGCTCCGCTTAAACCGTCATTCCAGTCACCTGCAAGAATAAGCGGAAATCCGCGGGGGCTGAATCTATCAAGGACACAGTCAACAGCTTTTAAACAATGATCCAGTAAAGAAGCTGATTTAGTAGTATGCAGATAAGGTATTTTTTCATTTAGGATATCCCAGTCTGCTGTTTCTTTTAAATAATGAATGACAACAAAGGGAAGCCACAGTAAATCATCGCTGGCATTGGCATCATGACCAATCTCAGTAATCGTATGCCACCAATGATACACTTTTCCTTCCTGAAATTGATGCCTGGCATGATAAAGAATTTGCTTTCGGGTCAGTTCAGGCTTAAGGGAAAGGAGAAGCAGACTGTCCTGTAATTGATCGCGAAAGCCAAAAGCCCCGCTTTGCTGATAGTACGCTGCCCGTGCCCATAAACGGCCGGATATTGTCTGATATTTCAGCCATTTATTAGTCAGGATATTCATAGCATCATCAGGAGTCTGTACCCAGGTTGGAGATACAAGTTGTTCCCATTTCTCCTGCATGCGGTGAAAAGCAGATTCGATATTTGTTGTTTTACGGAATTTTTTCAGATGTCCCTGGATGGTCTTTATATCTTTTTCTGCACCGAGAAAAAAATGGAAAGATTTTGAATCACCAGGATTGAGGCGGATTTTTTTATGCAGGGCTCCGATAGAATCATTCCATTTCCCCTGAGTATTGGTCAGATATCCCCGTTCCAGGGCTTCCGGAGTATGCAAACTCCCGTAATTACCTAAAAAGGCTGATTTATCTCCTTCAAAACCGTCGATGGATTCGCTGCAGCCCAGAAAGGCAATACCATTCCATCTGGTATTCCAGTGACCCCGGTCAGAAGGGATTTCCCACAGTCGTTTTTTACTTAGCAGTACCTGATAATCCGGATCAAACTCAGTTTCCAAAAAGGTTTTATGAAACTCCCGATGCTGATCAGGGCCTGCACCCAGACACCACTCCAAATAGGTGAAGAGGCTTAATTGACGTGCAGTCTTTCCCTGATTTGTAATTTTAAGAGTAAAAATTTCCAGATTATGGTCAAAGGGAACAAAAATACGAAGTTCGGAATGTATTTTGTTACATAAAACCGAGAAATTTGTATAACCGATACCATGCCTGCAGGTATATTTCTCAGGTTCAGTCCTGACAGGACGAACTGTAGGGCTCCAGTATTCTTTGCTTTCATCGTCCCTCAGGTAAAGATATTTCCCCCAGTTATCCTGTACCAGATCCTGCTGCCATCGGGTAATCCGGTTCAGATTAGCATGGTCAATCCAGCTGAAACCGCCTCCCAGCTGAGAGATAACCAGTGCATAATGACCATTGGAAATAACATTTATCCAGGGCCTGGGTGTGTGATAATCAGTAATCACATACTCATGCCCGTCTTCAGTAAAATATCCGTATTTATTTTGAAATTTTTTCTTCATAGTTAATCAGAATTCAATCTCAGCTGTAATACGATGCACGTTCATCAGTCTTCCCCAGCTGGCGTAACTGTAGTCAAAATGAAGTGGTATTGTTGATGACAGATAATAGACGATACCCACACCAAAGGTCAATCCCCGTTCGGATTTGGACTCAAACAGAGCCTGATATCCGCTTCTCAGAAAAAAACGATGTTTGAATCCGTATTCAATACCCAGGTTCAGCGATTCCTCATTGTCATTTGGATGCCGGGCTTCAATCACTCCTGTAAACTGATTCCATTCATTTTCCATGATATTCATAGCCAGACCAAATCGAAACAAAAGAGGGAGGTCCCAGTGATCGGTCTGCAGATTGGCAAAAATATTTTCATTATCGCCCCATTCATCCGGATTGAAATCATAATTGATAAAGACATCTTTACCAGTGTATTGAAGTTTAGGGCCGAAGTTTGAAACACTCATGCCCAGGGTTAACCATTGAAAATCAGTCTGGAATTGAATACCAATATCAAAAGCCATGCTGGAAGCGGACATATGCCAGATCTGCTGACGTACATACTTCATGGTGAATCCCAGACGAAAACGATTAGTAATTGCCCGGGCGTAGCTCACACCCAGGGCCAGATCCATGGCACTGAAATATTCTCCGGTTCCTTCCGGGTCAAATTCAGTACGCACCTCCATGTCCGCCATTGAAAGAGCTGTGAAACTTAGACCCAGAACTCCCAGATTGCCCATTCTGATTGCTGCTGCCACGTAATTAAATTGGGTATCAGCCAGCCAGCGATTAAAGTCAAATACTACAGCTCCGGAAGTTTTGATAAGAGATAACCCTGCCGGATTCCAGTACACAGAGGTTGCATCTCCGGTCAGGGCCACATATGCGCTTCCCATACCTACAGCCCGGGATCCAACCGGAATTTTAAGAAACTGTGCAGCAGCTGTGCCGCTTTTGGTTATATCACCCGCCAGCGTTACATCATGCTGAAATATACCAATATAAACCAATAACATCAATAATGTGATTAATTTTCGCATCGACCTACCCGCATTTTATTTAATAATTGCAAATTTATCTACTTTTTCACCTATACCCGGGGCATTTAGGTGGTAAATATATATACCGGGCGCTATATCCAGTCCGTCTTTGGTAGTTAGATCCCATGATTCAGCACCGTTCATTAAGTGAGATTTATGCTCAATTGTTCTTACATGATCGCCGCTCATTGAATAAATCCGTATAGTACACTCAGTGGGCAGATGGATGAAAAACAGGCGTCTTTCTCCCCGGCCTGTTGCAAACAGACGAGGCGGTTCCCATCTGGCAGCTGCCACATAGGGATTGGGAACCACAGCAATGTTATCAAGTTCTGTGCGAGCCATTTTTTGGTCTTCCCGAGATGCTCTGGTAGTAAATTCATATATATCACCGCTGCGGAAAGGGGTATTTATCTGAATATAAAGTATATCTCCATCTTCAGGGAGTACAGGGTCAGCATCTTCATAGGGTTCCAGAAAATTTACCCGCCACACTTCTCTGGGAATATTTCCGTCCATAATAATAATGCGAATATAGTCATAAGGACTTACAGTACTGTCCCGGTAAGCCTCATCCGGTTCTTCCAGGGTAAACAGCATTTTTTTATTTTCGTATACATCCCATACAGAGAAATTGACAGGAAAACGGGGAATATACCACCAGCTTGTATCAGGATCTCCGAAACGGATTTCAAAACTGGCCGGATAACCCGGACGATAGGTGGAAAATCGGTGACGCCGTTCCACATATATAGGAAGGTTGCTGTTTCCTTTTGTCCAATCCGAACTGTGACTGTCCCAGTCTATGGTATCATTAAGAACGAAAAGCCGCATTCCTCCGAACACAGGATTAAAATCTTCAGCATGTACATAGGAAGATTCACGAATAATTGTATCCGGATTCTGGGAAGAGGTCACATTGACTAAAGAATAGCTGATAGTATCCTGAGATGTAGTATCATCAAAGGTAACCCGATAGGTCTGATCATCAGGAATCTGAAGCGGATCCAGTACATCAACCCAGATATTACCTGTGGCATTTCCGCTGATGTGATTAATATCTTCTTTCAGACCTCCGGCCTGATATCCGGCAGCCGGAGCCTGGGGAGTAACTTCAATGGTATTATCATCCAGGGTTACATTACCATTTATATCTCTTACAATAACTTTAGTGCACTCTGAGGGATACATGTTAAGTGCCGGATCACCCCGGTCATATGAAACTACTGCATAATAATAGGTTTTTCCGTTCATTACATCAGTATCAGTCCAGGAATGCTTCAATCCTTTGTTATCCCCCATGTAAATTTTTAATCCCTGATAATCAATAGGGAAAAAACCACTTATATCGTTTCGGATATCAAACTGGGCCTCTGGCTGAAGAAAGGTCTTTTCGCCGTAGGCGTTGGTAATTATACGTGCATCCAGGAATCCGGGATCTGTACTTTTATAGATTTTATACCCCTCAAAATCGTAGGGAGGATCAGAGAAGGGATCATAACTTTGTTCAGCTTTATCATCCCAGTAAAGAGTAACTTTTTGATCTCCAGTCACTGTCCATACGGTAGGCTTATCAGGAGGACGCGCAAAATTATAGTTTTCATTATAAATGTCCTGTACAACCTGCTTGTTACGAAAGATATCATCTCGGTTTTCACCAAAAACCAGACAAACAGAAAAGCGCTCTGTCTGACCAGGATGTAAGGGAAAAGGGCCTGAACCATAGAGAAAAGCAATGTTTCCGTTCTGAAGCTTGGTATCAAAATGACTAATTGACACCCGGTTCCAGATTTCATCATCTTTATAAAAAGCAACTCCTGTACCTATATAAAAAACATCAAAGGCAGTAAGTCCTATCTGGTCGGATTCATCCTTATCAGTAGCATCAAAATTAGGTTCTCCTGGGGTTGGAATTCCATCACCTTCACCGCGATCCCCGGTTCCGGCCACGCCATCGGTACCGACATCGTCACGTTCAATGTCCCAGTCTCCGTCATTGTCAATCCCGTCATCCCTTCTTTCGTCGATCATCTCGTCGATACGGCCGTCACCATTGTTGTCCACACCATCAGCATATTTAAATCCTATATGGAGTTCAGACTCATCAATCAGCCCATTCCCGTTATCATCGATTCCGTTATCCGGGATCTCTCCGATGATCATGTCGGCAGTAATCACCGGGCTGCCGTCCTCACCGTCTCCGTCATCATCAATACCGTTAAAGGGATTGCCCGGACTTTCCAGAAATGCATAGCCGCAGTAACCGGTGGGTCCCCAGCCTCCTTCACCGATTTTATTAGTATCCCAGGAATAAGTAATATCTTCAGCAATATCAAAGGAGGCATTATCATCATTCGAATCATACTGTCCGCCTACACCTACATCAACATACATACCAAAAATCATCTTTCTATATACTGTGGTACCTTCATTGGTTATATCATAATGCCAGAAGATAAGATCTTCAGCAAGCATGTTGGACCATTGGAATCCCCGAACTCCGACACTGAGCCCCAGTCCCCGGCGGGTATGATCCGTTGAATCAGGAAAGAAATCATGTCCATCATCAACATTGTCGTCCATGACAAAAAAACTCTCCTGATCTGCATTTGTCCGCTTTCCGAAATACCCGTTCCAGTAACCATTCCAGCTGGCATTTTTATCAGGCCAGGTGGGGGGCCAGGAATGAGGATCATCACTCATAGCAATTTTATCCTGATCAGGATTTGCATAACCAGGCCTGGGTTGCCATCCACGTTCCATACCGTTGGCAGAAACATCCATCAACTCCCGGTATCCGGCCTCGCAGATATGAATGGTATTTCCACGGCTGTCCGTTACTTCAGTTACTACAATGGGAGTGATGCCGTCCATATATGAATGTCTGCTTCCTTTAGGCCATACACCTGAGGGCTGTCGTCCCCACCAGGCTACCTCTCCGAAATTATAAAACAGGGTCTCTACCAGATTGCCATTATGAGTTCCGACCTTCCGGTGTTTGCGGTCACCACGCTGTGTTTCAGGTATATGGATTTGGGACATTGCAGAGATACAGATCAGTATCGTAAAGATGACCACCATTTCTTTTTTTAATTTGTGTATTTTTCTGTACATCATAAAAAATTAATTCTCCCTTTTTTTACTGGGACTGATCCAAAGAAACATCAAAGCCTACAAGGATTTTTCTGGGCTCAGAATAGAATTGTGGCTGACGCAGCCATTCCTCCAGACTGTTGACATGCCCTTGCCGTTCTCCAACATACTGACTCACCAGGGAATATCCGGCTCTGCCAGTGTCTGCGTATACCTCGAGTTCATTCTTGCGGTCCAGAATATTGTATATTTTAATGAAAAAATTGTATTTCATGTGCCGGAAAGTAAACTGTCGGAAGATACGAAGGTCAAGAGTATAATTGAAAGGCTTTCTTCCACTGTTTTGAAACGTTGATTCTTCATTTTGAAAAGCAGGAGTATAAGGAAGTCCGCTCTGGAACTGACTGGTGAGGCTGATTCCTATAAAACGCGGATTATGGTAGGATACAGCCATGTTTACGGTATGCCGTTGATCCCAGTTAAGTGGCACAACCTGAATATTGCTTTTTTTGGGAGGATCAGCTTGATTATTATAAAAAGCATGATTGGGATCTGATGCATTCCCTTCTGCCATCTGATAGGTATAATCAAATGATATGGTGAGATGATCATTAAGCATCGGACGCTTGTTTACTGACAGGGTAATACCCCGAACATTTCCGTAATCTCTGTTTTCATAACGGGCATATCGGTCACCCAAAACATAGGTTTCATAGATTCTTGTGCCCAAAAGATTTCGTATATCCTTATAAAAACCTGTGACATCAATTCCAATCTGGTTAAACAATTCCTGCTGAAAACCGATTTCATAGATAACAGTAGACTGGGGGTCCAGATTTGCATTGCCCATCAGTGTATTTAAACCGCCCGGAGCCACAACAAATCTGGGATTCATGTACAGATATTCATATGGGGGGATCTGGAAGAAATGTCCATAAGAAGTGTGAAAAACACCTTTGCTGGAAATAGGGAAAGCGATTCCAATGCGCGGACTTACCTGATGTTTTGCTTCAGCTTCCCGGTAGCCTTTGCCCTGGGACTGTTCATTGCCCGGATCCCGGAGATCCACTGGCACTGATCCGTTAGAGTGAAAATAATCATACCGTAGCCCTACATTCAGGGTCATATTTTCCAGTTCAATTTTATCCTGTACATACGCTGCTGCCTCAACTGGATGGTGTGTATACTCACCTTTATTGAAAAAAGCAGCTGCATCAAATATGCCTCCACCCTCCGCATCTTTATAGGTAGCAGACTGAGCACGCATGGTAAGAGTATTGTGCTTAATTTCAATTCCGGATTTTATTTGATGGATTTTGGTAATCTGGGAGGTGAAGTCTATCTTGCCAAGGTTGACAGTCGTAGTTCGATAGAAGTGGGTCATATTGGTACCACCAGTGAGAAAACTATAGGCATCTTCCCGGTTCATGAGCAGTACAGGATTAGCATAGCGCGGGTCGTCAGGTTCCTCATATAAATATGATTTATAATTGAAATGATACCGGGAAAGCTTCACAGTATAAAAAGTACTGGGATCTAACATATGATTGAGCATTATCATATGAGTATATCCATATTCTTTATTTGTTACATCTCCTTCAGGATTGTACTTGAATAAATGATTATAATTTCTATAATGTGAAAAATTACCCAGAAAGTTATAATTCAGCTTGACAGATGAACCGGGTTTATACACGAGTTTAAAATTTCCGTAATACTTGTCGGTCGAGTTCATTGAAACATAGCTGTCATCGCCGGTCTGTTCCATATATATAGCATCCGGGCTTTGAAAATTTGAAGAATCAGTAGGCTGAAACCTGCGCTTTCCATAAAGCCATCCTTCATTATGAAAACGCCGAAAGGAAGCATAAAATCCCATCCGTTCCTTAAGATAGGGGACAGGACCAGTAATGTTGGCCTGTATATTTGTCAGAGCAAATGGTTCTACATTATCAATGTACGGGAACAGAACATTATGACTGCTGAGATAATCTCCCAGGTAAAAAGTACCCGTGCCTTCAAGTTTTTTTTGGGGATCTTTAGTCACAATCTCTACGATACCGGACATGACTTTTCCGTATTCAGCATTGAAGGTTCCGCTGATTACTTTTAATTCCTGTATGCTGCCCTGATCTACACTAACGGCCATACGTCCTGAGTAGGGATCAGAAACTGATACACCATCCACCATGTAGGCTATTTCTTCTGAACGTCCGCCTCGGATATGAAGTTTACCCTGAGTATCCTCTACGATCCCTGCCTGCAATTGAAGGATATCCTCAAAATGTTCCACAGGCATTAATTCGATCTCATCTGAGGAAACCGATGAAGATGTGGCTGTAAAATCTTTCTGAACCAATGATTGTTTGGCAACAATAGTTACCTGTTCTCCTTCAACGGCGGTTTCCTTTAATTCAAAATTCACCCGGGTGGTTCGGTCCACAAATACCCGGACATCAGCCATCCGCATCTGCTGATATCCCATCATAGTGGCAATAACTGTATAGGTTCCGGGAGGTATGTTCAGGATATAAAATTCTCCTTTCATGTCAGCTGCTGCACCCATGGATGTACCTTCCAGGTAGATATTAGCACCGGGCAATGGTTCTCCGGTGGCAGCATCGATTACCTGTCCTGCAATCTTTCCGGTTTGTCCTGCCTGTGCTGATCCTGCACATATCAAAAAGAACAATAAAACCATAAGCCATGTATTGGGTTTATGCGAAGGTATCATGAAAACACCTTTATAAATATCGTCACAGGGTTGCCCAAAAAATAAACTAAAACGCAAAGCACACAAAAGAGATTACTGGAAAAATCTGATAATAATTATATAATTATTAAAAAATTATACTCTCTTTGTCCTCCTTTGTGATCTTTGCGTTTATATATTTTTTTATTTTTCAGACAACCCCAGTAACATTATCTGGTTTATTCTGTTATTTTATAAGAATCATCTTGCGGGTTTGAGAGAAATTTTTTGTGCTGACCCGATAAAAATAAATACCCGCACTTACTGATTTACCGGTGTCATCATTTCCGTGCCAGGAAACAGTCTGAACTCCGGCTGATTGTTTACCATTAAAAATAGTGGTCACTTTACTCCCCATAAGATTAAACACTTCAACTTTTACTTCTGCAGCTTCAGGAAGGTGATAGCGGATTTGAGTGGTCGGATTGAATGGATTAGGATAATTTTGTTTTAGATGGAATTTTTGAACAACAGTTGAAGGTCCTTCAGTATCAATATTTGATGTTTCTGGTGATAAATATACTCCGCGATACATAAAGTATTTTTCAAAATTAGAATCAGCCCACTGGGTTCCCCACCAGTTAGGTGCATAATCCGATATTTCCTGATCGTAAGCATCCACTGAAGCATAATCCAGATCCCAGATAACTGTACTCAATTTAACAGTATCTCCATCACTGTATCCGAACATGTCTGTGTGTACAACCACTTCCAGAGAATATCCGGCATCAGGGCCATTGGTCTCAGTGTGGGTTACTGTACCTGCAGGTTCAAAGGATACACCTTCAGCACCACCTGTGGGTACATTGGCGTTAGTCTCAAAAGAAATACCTTCTCCTTCAACACCGCTGAAGTACATGGCTTTAATTTCCATCCGGCCTCCCGGATCAGGAATAACACCCTTGTTGGTCATCCAGAGAAAAAGACCGTCAGCTTCCCATCCGGGTGACCACTTACAGACTGAAGAGTCATTAGAGGTAACACCTATATATAAATCAGTTCCGTTGTGAGCAAACCGTATATAAGCTTTGCTGGTATCGGTATAAGAATTCAGGGAGTCGCCCCACTGCATATAATATCCGCCTGAACAGTAGTTTGCTCCTTTCCCGATCACAACATAATCAGTATCATCCCAGAAAGCTTCATTCAGCTGTCCATCTAAGGTTATTGTTGCTCCATCAGTATCGATAGCATTCTTCATAGGAGGATCCCCTAATCTGAGTATCCTGGTCTCAGGGCCCCACTGGCTGCCCCACCACATTTTATGGAAAGCACCGATATTCCACTCTTCACCAGCTGATCCGGTCTGTCCGTCAGGATCAAAAATATTGATCATCACCGGAATATTGGCATAGGGATCAGTGTATCCCAGTTGATCAAGATGGATCACCAGTTCTGCTGTGTATCCGGAATCCTGAGCAGTAGTGTCATTGACAACTGTACTTTCAGGCTTGAATGCAGCCCCTTCTCCGGAGCCAGGGTACAGTCCCGGTTCCTCATAATGAATAGTAGTGTCATGACCTGCAAGATTGAAATAGAGTTTGTATTCCACCATTGAACCATTGGCATCAGCAATTTTCATGAAAAGGCCGTCTCCTTCCCAGCTGCCTCCCCATTTATTTACCCATTTATCATTGGAGTTCAGGGATATATAAAGATCAAGCCCGTGATGCAAAAATTTCACTATTGTTGTAGTTGTATCCTCATAGGTTCCGTCTACCAGCTCTCCGTCTGTTACAGCATACTCCACATCTCCGGGAGTAAAGTCTTTTCGGAATACAAGGTGATCAAATCGTCGTGCCCAGTCTGTTTCGTCGAGTTTACCATCAATAGTGATTGGATGTTCCGCTGACTGAATCAGCAGATACGGCGGATCAGTATGTCCCTGGGAGAAGACTGCAGGAACTAAAAATAAAATAATAATTATCGCCGTGCTAAAAACTGTAACTAATCGTTTCATATCAACCTCCTCTTATAGTAATGAAATAATTCTGTGTCCTGGTAACAAATAGTTTTTTTTTGTAATATCACCCCCTTTAGTTTATTAACTCTGCGGAAAGGTTAAACGTACATCATTTTTACACCCACAAGACCCTCCGATCACCAGACCGGTTGATACTTTTTCTCTGTATGGTGTCTTGGGATCCACCTCCCCGGTCATCATTTTAATAAGATAGCGAACCGCTTTCTGCCCCAGTTCAACAATAGGAACATGCACTGTGGTAAGTCGAGGAACCAGTAGTCGGCTTAAATAGATATCATCAAAACCAACAACGGATACATCCTGAGGAATTTGCAGGTTGGAATTACGTGCAGCTTCATACACACCAGAAGCAATCATATCATTGGCAGCAAATATTGCTTCTGGTTTTTGAGGCTGACTCATCATGCGGGTAAATCCGTAGTACCCTGATTTGGCGGTAAAATCACCTATAAGAATGGAGGATTTATTCACAGGCAGATTATGGTTATTTAATGCATCTTTAAAACCACGGAACCGCTCTTCAGCATCACAGTTTCCCTCTGGTCCCTGGATCATTCCTATATGTTTGTACCCATGTTTAATGAGATGTTCAATGACGTTATAAGCTCCATGATAATTATCAATATTGAAGCATACTATGTCTTTTATCTCCTGATGAGCATTTAGTACTACTACGGGACGTTCGCTTTTTTGAACAATGGTAGAAATCTCTTCATGCATTTTGGGTGCCATAAGAATAACACCGTCCACCCGGCCGCTAGTCATGAATTCGAAAAGGGTTTCAACAATATTTCGTTTGCTGTGAGAACTTGATATATTTACATATTTGCCAGCCCGGTAGGCCTCTTCGTCAATTCCACGGATTATATCTGTGAAAAATTCATCCACAAGTTCAGGAAGGATTACCCCTATAGTGTCAGTCTGTTTAAGGGAAAGACTGCGGGCAATTGGATTGGGGATGTAATCATGGTCCTGAGCAATCTGGAGAATTTTTCGCCTGGTTTCCTCTTTTACGGGTCCTTTGTTATTCAAAACCCTCGATACCGTAGCTATAGAGTAACCAGATTTTCGGGCAATTTCTTTTATATTAACTTTCATTTTCTGCAACATTTGAAAAAAATCATAATTTTTTACACAAAGTGAAGGAAAGAGCGTTCAATAACAATAAAGCTAAAGAGTAGAAAGAGAAAAATACAAGGTCAACGATGAATATATGATTTTTTTTGTATTTTATTTCCATCTTAATTTGTAAATTCAGGAATTACTTTTCTGTTTTATATGATAATTTCATTTAAAATGTAACCGTTTACATTAAATATAATATGATAAATAGGTTTTGTCAAGTATTTTTTTTGAATTTTTTATTTTAATGCTTGAAATTTTGATTTTAGAGTATATGGTATTTATATATTTAAGAGGTATTTTAGTTATTTTTATGGGTTTATAAAGAATAGTTCTGCAACAGAAGTAAATAATAATTGTATAAACAGCGGTGATAACCATATAAAAATGTAAACGTTTACATAAATAAATATAATTTTTCCCTATAAATGGAATCCCTGGCTTTGTATCTCGAATGTCTGATATTTTCTGTAATTACAGGTATCAAGCGGATAATCCCAGCATCCCATTCTGTGTAAATTCTTTTTGGAATTTTTGTTTGAATTTTAACTTTCATTACTTTTGAGTGTTAAATATTAACATATAACAATTTACAACTTCAATATAAAAATTTTTTTACAAATAAAAAGTTTCAGGAGAGAAGGTGCAGCCAAACTTCAGTATATTGCAGCAATAATTAAGTCCACAATTGGCAAGGCTTCTTCAGGCTGAATTTGGTAGTCACCTTGAGTGTTGGGAAAAGAAGTCATAATTATTATTAGTTGTTCAGAAGGAACAATGAAGGCAAATTGACCTCCGTGACCCCACATGAAATAAATATCTCTTGAGGTATCTATCCACCAGTAATACCCGAATGAATAATCCTGATCAGTCTCAGTCTGAGTGGATACCATCTGTTGCATCCATGCAAAGGGAATTATCTGCTGATGGTTCCATCTACCGCTGTCTGCCACACAAAGGGCAACTTTTGCCATTTCCCGGGGCGTAGTTTCTATACCGAATCCGCCCAGAGTAATTCCATCTTTGTACCTCACCCAGTTGAAGTGTTCTATTCCAATTTTGGAACAGAACACTTCATCAGCCCAGATATCAGTAGCCTTTCCGGTTGCCTTTTGTATGATTGCGGAGAGCAGATGTGGATCACCGTCATTGTAATGAAATTTTGTTCCTGGTTGAGATCTGAGGGGTCTCGATAAAATGAATTCCACACTGTTTTCCGGTATTTGTTGCAGAAGTTGAGAAGTTTGTCCATCAGTTC
>JAWODZ010000243.1:0-3038 GCA_046483025.1 bacterium | reverse complement strand
CAAATCCCACCCGCAGGCCGGCCATACCACCAATCTTGGAAAAAGTACGTAAGCTAATCAAATGATGACTATCTTGTTCAATTATTTTAATACTATCTGGAAATTCTTTATTCTCCACAAAATCGGAATATGCTTCATCCAATACAATTATTAAATTATCAGGAACTTTCTTTAAAAAATACTCTAATTCCTGATAGGTAAAAATGGTTCCATTAGGATTATGAGGATTACACAAAAATACCATTTTGGTTTTATTATTAATTTTACTGCTCATTTTTTCCAGGTTAAGGCGTTGTTCTTTCAGTGGAACTGCAACTATTTTACCGCCAAATAATACACTAACAGTTTCATAAGTTTTAAACCCGTATTCTCCTATTATAATTTCATCCCCAGGTGAGATAAAACAACTTCCCAGTAAATATAGAAGCTCATCTCCTCCGTTGGTTACAATAATCATTTCCGGATCAATATTATATCGGCTTGCCAGAGCTTCTCGAAGCAGTTTGCTTGAACCATCCGGATAACTATGTATATTATTTAATTCAGATTTTAAAGCCTCTTTGACAACCGCAGATGGTCCTAAAACACTTTCATTGGTTGAAAGATTTATAACCTTAGTAAGTCCAAATTTTTTCTTGACATCATCAATAGATAAACTTGGAAAATAGGGTTGCAGTAATTTTACTTCTTTTCTTACTAAATCTTCTATAGCCATATATTGTAAACCCCTTTGTTTTCTGTATTAGTACAATTTATTTTTTATTTTCTTCGCCGTTTTAATTCCTCTAAAATTGACTGGTAGGATATGCCATAATAAGACAAAGCCACCAGGGTATGAAACCAAAGATCGGCAGTTTCATAAATAATCTGCTTTTTGTCCTGATCTTTCAAGGCAATTAATACTTCAGCCGCTTCTTCGGCTATTTTTTTAGGCATTTTTTCTCCGGGGCTGGCCAATAATTTGCATACATAGGAATCCGGTTGGAAATTTTTTTTCCGACCTTCAAATACCTGCATCAATTCATTCAGAATACCAACTTTATTCTTCAATTGCTCCTTTGAAAAAGACACCTCTTTCCCTTCAATGTCACGATAAAAACAGGAATAAGAACCGGTATGGCAGGCTGTCCCTTTCTGTTCCACTTTAATCAGCAATGTGTCAGAATCACAGTCCACCAGTATCTGTTTCACTTTTTGGGTATGACCGGAGGTTTCCCCTTTAAACCATAACTTGTTTCGACTGCGGCTATAAAAACAGGTTTTTCCGCTTTGCAAAGTTTTTTTCAGGGATTCTTTATTCATATAAGCTAACATTAAAACCTGGTTACTGTCTTCATCCTGAATTATTGCCGGAATTAATCCTTCCTGACTGTATTTTAGCTGTCCTAACAATCCCTCATTTTCTTTCATTGATTACTCCAATCTAATTGATACACCTTTATTTGCCAGATATTGTTTTACTTCTGCAATAGAAACTTCTTTGCGATGAAAAATTGAGGCAGCCAGTGCTGCACTGGCTTCACCTTCAGTTAACACCTGATAGAAATGCTGCACATCTCCCGCTCCCCCTGAGGCAATTACCGGGCAACCGGTTTTCTCCACCACCTGACAGGTTAATTTATTGTCATAACCTTCTTTGGTTCCGTCACAATCCATGCTGGTCAACAGGATTTCTCCCGCACCTAACTTTTCTACTTCCTGTGCCCATTTGATTGCATCTTTACCGGTATGAGTCCTTCCACCATGAATGACTACCTCCCAAAAACCGTTACTTCTTATGGCATCAATAGCCACTACAATAGTAGAACTACCGTACCGTAAAGCAGATTCCCTGACTATTTCCGGGTGTTGGACTGCCGCTGTATTGATGGAAATTTTATCTGCACCTGCCCTGAGTAGCTGATGAATATCATCCAGCTTGTGAATTCCACCACCTACGGTAAAAGGAATGAATATTTTTTCTGATGTTCTCCGAACTACATCGATCAATATATTCCTTTCTTCCCAGGAAGCAGTAATATCCAAAAAGACAAGCTCGTCTGCTTTTTCTTTCTCATAATAAGCAGCTAACTCTACCGGGTCTCCTTCATCTGTTAAGTTTACAAATTTAACACCTTTCACGACTCTCCCTGCCTTAACATCCAGACAGGGAATAATCCTTTTAGCCAGTGACATCATTCTTTCACCTTATTATTAAAAATTTGCACAGCTTCTTCCAATTTTATATTTCCCTTATAAAGTGCTTTTCCTATAATCACACCTTCCAAACCTGAATCTGCCAATTGCTCTAACTGGTATAAATCACTCATTGTAGAAATACCACCGGAAGCAATTACCTTTAAACCGCTATCCTGTAAAATATTTTTTATCATGGAAATATTAGGACCATTCAACATTCCATCCCGGTGTATATCCGTATAAATGATTCGTGGAATACCCAGCCAGGCTAAATAAGCAACGAACTGTTCAATTGACTGATTAACTTCTTTAACCCACCCCTGGATAGCCAGATGATTGTTTTTTACATCAATACCAGCTATCAAGTGGTTACTAAATTTTTGGATAATATCATTTATTTTTTCAGCACCCTGGCTTAACAGGAATGTTCCCAACACCACACGTTGAACTCCCCAATCCAGGTATTGCCTGATGGTCTCTTCATCGCGTATACCACCACCTACCTGAACGGGTATATTTACCTGTTGAACTATTTTTTTAATAAGCAAATGATGAACCGGGTTACCCTGAAAGGCGCCATCCAGATCCACAATATGTAATAATTTTGCCCCTCGCTTTTCCCAGTTTTTTGCCATTTCATCTGGATCCTTGGAAAAAACTTCTATATTTTCGGCTTTACCCTGCATCAGCCGAACACAGTGACTATTTTTTATATCAATTGCCGGAATAATTTTCATTACATATTTCTCCAAAATTTTTTAATAAATTTAATCCCTGGGAACTGCTTTTTTCCGGATGAAACTGGACAGCAAATACATTCTTCTTATGAACTGAAGATGTAAATAATTTATGGTAATCAG
>JAWODZ010000212.1:0-18336 GCA_046483025.1 bacterium | reverse complement strand
CATAAAGAAAAACAAAGAAAGCTTAAAAATAAATAATCCAGAAGTAACTATCCTCTAATAAATTTTCTCTCCCTTGAGAGCCTGTCCTGAGCTGGTCGAAGGGAGAGATAAAAGAGAGGGTGTTTTTTTAAGTTGCCATTTATGGTGACTTTTTTTATATTAAATTAAGCTTGTTTAATTAATAGAGGGTTTGGATCAGATAAAGTTATTCATGCTTTCAATAAGTCTATAAATTATTTTTCTATCGAACCACTTGGTCAAATTGTTGTTGAGGAAGCTCGCAATTTAATTCAGAATTATGCAAATAAATTTAAATATAAAATTGATTAATGGAGGTGTAATTATCTTATGAAGACAGCTGTATTTAAAAGTAATTCCAAGGATGATCTGCTATTATTAGTTAAAGTAGCTAGAAAACTTGGAGTCAACGCAAAGTTATTATCAGAAGATGAAATTGAAGATATTTGCTTATCTAAAGCAATAAAGGAAGGGAAAACTGGTGAATATGTTCCAACAGAAAATTTGATCAAAAGTCTTCGTAAATGATAGTAAAGGTTGATAAAAGTTTTGAACGTGATGTTAAAAAAATCACTGATAAAAAGGTACGAAGTAAAATAGCAGATTGTATAGAAGAATTACAAAAAGCTGAAAAATATCAAGAGATCAAAGGATTGAAAAAAATAAAGTCATCTGGTAATCTTTATCGTATTAGAATTGGTCAATACCGTATTGGTATTATTATTATAAAAAATAAATTAGAATTAATAAGATGTTTACACCGTAAAAATATTTATAAATACTTTCCTAAGTAAGTAATTGATAATTGGAATTATCTCTTTAATCTTAATTTGAGATTATATTTTCATTTTTTTATTTCACTGTTAATTTTATAAGTTACCTATATCTCTAGGTATTGTTAAAGCGTTGCCCTGGGAAACCTTCCTCCACCGCAACCAGCCCTTAGGCCATCCTCTGGGCAATGATTTTAATCTCATCCAGGCAGGAGTGTCCAGGTGGTGGGATGGGGTCGTTTTTTTTAATGTGGTAATGAATAATGTATAATGCAAAGGAAAAAGGAAAAAGGGAGAATGGAGAATGGAGGGTTGCAGGGTATAGGGTTAAGGAGTTAAGAATTGAGAATTTTGAATTAAGAATTATATTTCACCCATAGTTTTGAGTCCCCTTGGGGACGATATATTTATAGTACAGTATGGATCCACAAAAATATAAGCCCCGTCAGGGGCGTAATATCTATAGTAAACATAAAGTGCCTGAAGTTCTTACATTTTGAGACGCGTCAGGCATTTCTTCTTTCCCTTCTCCTTTCCTCCCTTTTTCCATTCTCCCTTTTCCACCATATCCACACATAAAATGATCGTTGATTTTTAATTTCTCTATTCCTATATTCTCTTATATGCTTAATCAAATTGACATTCTGAAAGATATATCGCAACGATTGCAAACAGCACATATATCTTTCATGGTCACTGGTTCCATGGCTCTGAATTATTATGCACAGCCGCGTATGACCAGAGATATTGATATTATAATTTCTCTTACAAAGAGCCGAATTAAAGATATAATAAATTTATTTAAGGATGATTATTATATATCATCGACAGCAGTTGAAGAGTCGGTAGCAAACAGGTCAATTTTTAATATACTGCATAATGAGAGTATAATTAAAGTTGATTTTATTATTCAAAAACAAACAGAGTACCGGCAGATTGAGTTTGAGAGAAGACAGAAGGTTAGTATTAGAGATTTTGAAACATTCCTGGTTTCAAAAGAGGATCTGATCATATCAAAATTGATCTGGGGTAAAGATTCACGATCAGAACTTCAGAAAAGAGATATTCTAAATCTGATAAGTACCGGTTTTGACCAAAAATACCTTAATTCATGGATCACTCGATTGGGGCTGAAAACGTATTATGAGGAAATAATCAGTGGATGACACGTTTCCAGAAATCCGGGAAGAAATGAAAAGAAGATTAATGTCTTTTTCTGGTGTACAACGACTAGAAATAGGTGCCCGGATGTTTGATGCCAGCCGTGAATTGGTATTGTCTTCTTTTTCAGAAAATATGGATGCCGATAGGTTACGGGAAAAACTCTTCCTGCGTTTCTATGGTCGTGATTTGCCCAAAGAAATAAAAGAGTCTATATTAATCTATTTGCAAAAACATCATTAATGAGGTCAATAGAGGTTTTGATGGTGTATTAACAACGAACTATACGAACAAGACGAATTAAAGACAAAATAAAAAATCCAAAAGCATGTCCTGAGTGGAACGAAGGGAGTAAATTTGGAAAATGGAGGATGGAATTCAGAATTAAGAATGTTGAATTGAGAATTATGTTTCAACCGCAGTTTTGAGTCCCTTTAGGGACGAAATATCTATTGAACTGTATGCCCACAAAAATTTAAGCCCCGTCAGGGGCTTTTTATTATCAGAATCAGCAGCGAACTTTAACCTAAACCTACATTTTTCCTTCTCCATTTCTCCTTTTTCCGGTTACAGCCTGAAGTTTCGCATCGCTTCACTGAATTCGAATCTCGGTAAAATTTTCTCTCCCTTGAGAGCCTGTCCTGAGCTTGTCGAAGGAGAGAGATAAAAGAGAGGGTGTACTTTTAAGTTGCCATATAGAGCAACTTTTTTTATATTAAATTAAAATAGGGTATTGCTAAAAATGTCATTTAAGAAAACAAAATATTTTGAATACAGAAGAAAAAGTGCCGATAGGGAGTTTATAAAGAATAAGTGGATTGAATTCGTCATCCTGCCTCGGATCCAGCCTTACTTCGCAGTTATGAATCCGAGTTTCAGAAAAATTTCTCTTCCTTGAGAGCCTGTCCTGAGCTTGTCGAAGGAGAGAGATAAAAGAAAGGGTGTTTTAATAAAGTTGTCTTTATAAAAGGAATTTTACCATGCATGATCGTCTTTTAATATCAGCTGATTACAGAGAAAAGAATAGTGATGTTTACCGGATTTTAAAAAATAATAAGGAGATACATCTTAGAGTCCGGAAGCTGAAAGCAGGAGATTATTGTGTTGAAAACAAAGTATTATGCGAAAGAAAAACCTTGAATGATCTTAAACAGTCAATTATTGACGGAAGGTTGTTTAAACAGGCAATAAATCTTTGTCAAACAAATCTGAACTGTGTTTTGATTCTGGAAGGAACCGGACATGAATTTAAAATGGGGAAGATGTCCCGTGAAGCCATTCAGGGTGCATTAATAACAATAATATTAGTTTTCGGTATTCCGGTTTTACGATCCAGAAATGCGGCAGAAACAGTTACATTGTTTCATATTATTGCTTCCCAATTGATCAATAATAATATTAAACGGATAAAAAGAATTAGGTATAAACCCTTGGGTATCGATAAGAACAAGCTGTGTTTGTTAGAGAGTCTTCCGGGGATTGGGCCGGAAACGGCAAAGAACCTTCTTGATTATTTTGGGAGTGTGAGAAAAATAGTGACAGCAAAAAAAGAGGATTTAATGATTGTACCCGGAATTGGTAAAAAAAGGGCACAAGCAATTTTCAAGGTTGTAACCTAATAAAAAAATAAACAGGTTATTTTGTTTGCTTTAAACAGTGTTACTCCCTATATTGATAGTGATAGTTTAAGTCAAGATTAGATTTGCTTATGTTTTATAACCAAAGGAATATAAATATGGATGTTATACGAATCAGAAAAAAGATTGACTCCAAAGATATTCATATTGATGAACTGGAAGATTTTATCGGACAGGAGGCTGAAGTGATTATATTTCCTGTTGCTTCTGAAAAGAAAACCAATAAAAAGAACCTTGGTAAATTGGTAGGCTCAATCAAAACGGGAGAAAATCCTCTAAAATTTCAGAAAAGAATACGTAAAGAAGGGGGATAAATAAAATGTATTTGTTGCTTGATACTAATGTTGCAATTAATTATTTAAAAGGCGATAAAGCCATACTAAAGTTGATCCGTAAATCAATAAATGTTTCCATCGCCTATATTACAGAGATAGAATTGTTATGTTATAAGGTTTCTGCTGAGGATAGAAAAAATATCAGGAGTTTCATTGACAATATTGATGTAGTATTCCCCGATGCTAAAACAATTCACTATTCAATGGAAATCAGAAGAAAGGGAGGATTGAAATTAGCGGATTCCATGATTGCAGCACTTGCACAGCAATATAATCTTATCCTTACAACCTATGATCCGGAGCTGTTGAAACAAGCACGCAGTTATAGTGCTTTAAAGCCTTAAGTTTTAACGAGTATCATCAATTATCCTATCCAATTTATTTTTTTACCACATTTTTTAAGAGAACAAAAAGACATGAGAGTTACGACTAAAGAATAAAGATACACAAAGTGTCGTCCTGGAAAAAAATTACAGTTTTTCAGGCCGGTCATTCTAAAATGTCATTTTTTTATGTTAAAAGTCAACCGATTTCTTTATTTTTTATTTCTTTTTTTTCTGAAATCTTATGATTTTTCAACCATTCCCTGATCTCCGCCATCCCCCTTCCTCCGCATACGTACAAAACCGGAAGGGGAGTACCATGTTGCTCCCGTTTTCCATTACCAGATAAATTTTATACTTGACTTTTTAAAATATTGGGTTAAATTACAAAGTGTGATGGAACAAAATATTCATTTTTTCTGAATTTAGACTATGAACCGGATGTGCGCTGTATAATATCTCAACAAAACCTGCTTATAAAAATTTAATTTGGTGATAGTGGGGGATATGTTTTTATTGATGTAATACAGCCTAATGAAAATGCAGGTTTTTTTAAAAAAAGGTTTGTATGAGCTGGACCTCCCTTATACATTTATCATGTTTCTTTCCAGGTATTTATCAGCTAAATTCAAACATTAAAAAAAGACAGGCGTAATCTGTTTTTAAAAGAATATATGAGTTTTGGAGGCTATCCCCGGGTAATCCTGGGTCAGTGGAGGTCAAGTTAAATCAAAGCCTTTAGAAACTTTAAGTGGATATATCATAATTCGATAGAATGTAGAGATTTATGATTTTAATTTTAAAAAAATAGGAGGTAATGATGAAAAATTTTCTTTTAGTATTGTGTGTAATAACAGTTACTATGTTGTGTTTTTTATTTGTCAGCTGTGCAGGCGATTCTGACAAAGAGGCCGGAGAAGAAACAACCAAAGAAGAGGTAATTGAAGCCACTGAACCTGCCGAAGAGATGACGGATGATATATATGTGGAGATTACAGCCCAACAAATGTATTTAAATTCTATATTTGCTGAAAAACAGGAAGAAGGTATGAGCCAGGAAAAAGCGCTGAAATATGCTACAGAATTGAACGAAAAGATGAGTGAACTGTATAAAGAACATGGTGTCACAGAAAAGGCTTTCAGTGAATATTCTGATAAATTAATGGAAGACTATGAGTCTTACGGAGCTATTATGGAGCGCGTCAATAAGCGGGTCGAAGAGTTAAAGAAGGAAAAATAACAGAGGTCATCTTATAGTGGCTGTTTTATTACTGCCAGTGCAGGTAATCTAACAGAATTTGGATCTTATTACGGGTCTTGATATACATATATTTGTACTGCGGGGTGATGCGTACGTTTTTATGCCTGCCCTGATAGTAGTTGACATTTTACTTGCTTTTTGTAAATAACTTGCATTGCTATGGTGCTTGAATAATTGTGTGGTTGAAAATTTCGAGGACGCTCATAAAACGATGGCTTATTGGACATAACAGTAGAAAATTTGTGAATAATACAGACTATACAGGTTCTATAATTTAATCAGGGTTTGTCCATTGCTTAGCAGCGAACAAGACGAACGAAACGAACAAGATATGAGAATATTAAAAAATAGTTCGTATAGTTAGTTTTGTTTGCTGCTATTTTTATTTCAATTTCACCATCCGGGAAGTAGCAAGAATTCGATCGGAAGAATAGAGCTTGGCAAAGTAAATTCCGCTTGGTACAGTTACTCCTTGAGCATTGCATCCGTTCCAGTTTAGAGAAAATTGACCGGGGCGGCTTGGAGGTCTGTATAGGGTAGTCACCTTTCTGCCCAGACAGTTGAATATTTGACAGGTAATTTCTTCGCTCCAGTCAGGTTCGGCAATAGTAACAAAAAGTGTCGTGGCCGGATTAAAAGGATTGGGAAAAATATCAAGATTTGATTGATTGTATTCACTATCATTTTTTTTTAGAACAATGTTGAGGGGACCATAATATTTTTTGGTACTGTTATGATTCAGTATTTCAAGTTTGTAATAGTAGGTGTTTTGGTTCTCTGTGTCGTGGTCATAGTATTCATAGCTGCTGCGGTTCTGGTCAACCGGAATTTGTGCTATGTTGGTATAGTCCTTATTATTCTGTGAACGGTATAGATAGAAATGAATTATTTCGTCTTGATATTGACATTTCCATAATATTACTATACAATCATTTTTTTGTTGAGCATTAAAGTCTGTAATTAGTACAGGCAGGGATTGGTCCATGATACTGTTTTTTTGTTTGGGAGTCCCTTTTATGCTGTTGCTTTCAGCATCATGACCATTTATAACTGATTCATTATTATTTCCCCAGTTTCCTGGATCAGAACCCTGGGAATAAGGATCAATTCGTTCCATAGAGATTTTGTCATCATTATTACCGGCAAACCAGCCATCTGAACAGTCAACCTGATCTATGGTAGTTGATTTATTGGAAATTAATAATAAGTTTTCTCCACTGTTAACTAAAGCCTGTGTATAAATAAAATCTGCAGTGATATCCGAAATGGTGGTCTCATCAGTTCTTTCCAGTAGATAATAGCCATGTGAATTAATGATGCCGGATAAAGATATGGACGGGCTGTTGTCAGAAGATTTCAGCTTCCATCCGGCAAGATCAACTGAAGACTGAGAATAATTATACAGTTCAATCCATTCATCATTGGAGGAAGCTTCTGTACCCATCCAGGCAATTTCATTGATAACTACCTGAGGGGATACACCAGGAACAGCAAAAAATAGTAATAACAGAAGGATAACACCATGATGTATTTTGCAAATATTCATGTTTCCTCCTTTTAAAGAAATTTATAAGCATTGAATAATAATCAGTAAAGGTCTATAAATATTCCACGTAAAGCTGTTATATGAGATGTAATCAAAGACATCCTGTGCTTTTATTAACCTCAAATTTTTTCTTACAGCTTTACGTGAAATATGACCTTTAAGAGTATATTCTATGATAAAATAATATCAATTATTTTAATTTTACCATTTTGGCAGTTTCAATGATACGGTTTTTACTATACAGATGCAGAAAATAAATTCCGCTGGGCAGGTCTCTGCCCCTGTCATCCAGTCCGTCCCATACCAGTGAATAGTCACCCTGTACTTGTTTTCTATTAATAAGTGTCCGTACTTTCTGACCTCTGAGGTTGAAGATGTTTATACTTATCTGATTTATATTATTTTCTGCTGATAGATTGCAGTGTATTCTGGTAGAAGGATTGAAAGGGTTGGGATAATTATAGATATTATGAATCCGTTCAGGCAGACTGAATGATGCTTTTATTGAAGCCTGGCTTTCATAAACACTGTTTTGCTTACCGGGTGTGCCCTGTATGGGGGTTGCATCAGCATCAATACCATTAATAGTCAGACCATTGTTGGAATTCCAGTTGGCAGAATCCGAACCTGAGATCACAGGACTTATGCGCTCCATAGATATTTTATTACTGTTATCTCCGGCAAACCAGCCCTCTGAACAGTTTACCCTGTCCATAACAGTATCAGTGGAATCCCGTAGAATCAGGTGTTCACCTGTATTCCCCAGAGAACCAGTGTAGATAATATCGGCTTCAATAGCTGATACCGTGTTATCATCCGATCTTTCCAGAAGAAAATATGATTTGGCTTTAATGCTATGGGAAAGGGTAATTTCCGGACTTCCGTCTTCGGCTGTGAGTGTGCAGTTGGTCAGATCAAGATCGGTATCAGTGTTATTGTAAAGTTCGATCCATTCATCAGTGGAAGAAGCTTTTGTACCCATCCAGGCTATTTCATTTATACAGACATCCAGAGAGTCTGCCCGGACAAAGTCTGGGTGCAGGTGCATTCCAATCATAATCAGTATAATGAAGGTTAGTTTTAAAACAGGTAAATTTTTCATCTTGTCCTCCTTTTTTCATGTGATTTTTTGGGTCAATTTTTTTGGAGTAAAACACAGAAAATTATATCATCTCGTAAATATTCACTAAAATTGTGCTAAATATACACAATTTAAATCCTAATGTCAAGCATTTTTTGATTTTTTCGTTAAATTTTACATATTAACAGCATTTATGAGCTTGTCTTTTTCCTTTTCCGCCTCACTATTACAGTTTTAACTGACAGTCGAAAATTAAACCACCGGTCACTGACCCGGCTCACGTAGCGGTCTGTCGTCTGCTGTCCGCGGTCTTTCATCTATGGTTCGTCTCTTTATTCCTCTCTCCTCAATATTGGCTGGCTGTCCGTTTTCTTGAGTTTTTACTTCTGTTGATTACTAGAATTTTTTTTCCTAAATTACATTACCGTGAAAATTTTATATTTTAAGAAAGGTTAAACTATGAGAAGAAAAATTAACATTCTGCTGTTATTAGTTCTGTTGATTTTCAGTGTCAAGTGCAGTAAGAATAACATGCCCAGGAATATAATTTTATTTATTAGTGACGGGTGCGGGTATAGTCATATACATGTTACTGATTATTACCAGTACGGAGAAAAGGGATCTCAGGTATATGAAAGATTTCCTTTTGTCAGTTCTATGAGTACCTATCCTTACGGCAGCGACTATAATACGGAAAAAGTATGGAAAGATTTTGAATATCTGAAAGTTAGGCACACTGATTCAGCAGCAGCAGCCACTGCCATGTCAACCGGTGTAAAGACCTATTGCGGAGCGATTTGTGTTGGTCCGGATTCCACTGAATTGATTAATGTGGTTGAAGTTGCAGAGGAGCAGGGTCTATCCACAGGAGTGATAAGTTCTGTACGGTTTGCTCATGCCACTCCGGCCGGATTTGTGGCTCATAATTTTAGCAGAGATAATCATCAACAGATAGCCGCAGAGATGTTAGTTGAAAGCAGAGTGGAGGTAATTATGGGCTGTGGTCATCCCTGGTACAATCAGAACGGAGAAAGTATTTTCCCGGATGAAAAAAAAGAGAGTGAAGTAGAATATAAGTATGTAGGAGGAAAAGAACTCTGGATGAAACTGCTGCAAGGCACTATTGGAAATGATTGTGATAACGACGGGGATATTGAGTACTGGAAATTAATCCAGAAAAAAGAGGATTTTCAAAAACTTGCTCAGGGAGAGGCCCCGGAAAGAGTACTGGGGATACCACAGGTTGCTCACACTTTACAGTATGACCGGAATGGAACGGAAGATAATCCTTATCAGGTTCCCTTTAATAAAAATGTCCCAAATCTATCCGAGATGACCCGGGCCGGATTAAATGTGCTGGAGAACAATGAAAAAGGTTTTTTTCTTATGGTTGAAGGTGGAGCAGTGGATTGGGCAGGACATAATAATAAATCAGCCCGGATGATTGAGGAGGAGATTGATTTTAATTGTTCAGTGGAAGCAGCAGTGGAATGGGTAGAGGAAAAGAGCAATTGGAGCGAGACTCTGATTATTGTTACAGCTGATCATGAATGCGGTTATTTATGGGGTCCGGGATCCGGCGGAAAAAGGGAAAAAGGTGAACCTTTTGAAAAAGTCTGGAAGCCGGTGGTGAACAATGGACAGGGAAATTTACCTGAAATGCAGTGGTTTTCCGGGAGTCACAGCAATTCTCTGGTACCGATTTTTGCCAAAGGCAGAGGGTGGAAAATTCTAAAAAAAGAAGCTGATGAACAGGATTACCGGTATGGTTCCTTTCTGGATAATGCAGAACTTGGAAAATTTTTATTGAATATGCTGAAACAGTGAGAACAATACCTTTTTCCTTACCTCTGTAAACTCTGGTAAATACGAAAACAGATTGTAAACGTATCGTTTGTGGATAACTTGTGGAGTGTATTTACATATTGCACCTAACCCCTTTTTTTCTATCTGCAGATAATAAAAAACATAAAGAAAACAATCGTAAATTTTTTTATTATTACATAAATAAATAATTAATAATGATTTAGGGTATCAATATAATAATAAAACATATAGGATAAAAATAATTATAACTATAATCATTAGTAAATCTTAAAACTGGTAATTATTTGAAAAACAAGCTGTTTAAACAATGGTGAACAAAATGTGGATAACTTAATTTTCCAACTTAAGAAAAAAGATAAGATATAGGGCAATTATCAATACTATCCCATATAAAATGAGCAGGAGTATTTCAGTTTCTGAGGAGAAAAAAGCTTCATAAATCAGTCCTGCAAGCGCAATGATTAATGCTATTATTCCTCGAATAGATAATTTGTCAAATTTTTCTTTCATAATTTACGTGCCAGTACAACAGATTTTTTATGATTAACAGTTTCTCCGGTTTTTTCACTGATAGCTTCCAAAAATATGATATAAATACCAACCGGAGCTATGGTATTATTTTTGGTAGTGCCGTTCCAGTAAATGGTATTTTGAGAACCGGAGGGATCCACAGACTGCAGGGTTTTTATCAGCCGTCCGGCCGGATCGAATACTTTTACAGACACAGTTGCTGAGCCCCAGGGAAGGGAGTAGGTAATGCAGGCCGTATCATCAATACCATCATGATCAGGAGAGAAGGGATTGGGATCAATGGTAAGCATAATCCTGTCGGTAATCTGGTCGGCATACACACTGTTTTGATATCCGGGAGTTCCGTGAACTCTGCAGCTTTGTTCCCAGTTTTCGGGCAGATCCGGTCTCTGGGGATTAATTCGTTCCTCAGAAAAGCCGGATTCTTTATTGGTTGTGTAGGTATGGCTGGTGATATGTTTTCCTTTCCTGTCAATCAGCGTGACAGTTTCATTTTGAGAATTTGATAATCCCCGGCTTCCGAACGTAGAGCCGTCAATGGTCACTATTAAAGTAGAATCCGGAATCAGGGCATCATAGCTTTGAGAATCAGTAAAATAATCAGGATCAAGGATGAGCCCGTATTGACCTGGTTTCAGATTGGTCCCCATTCCACTGTCGATGATAATGTCATAGCCATCCTGGTCATGTACTTCCCAACCAGCCAAGTCAAATGATTGGGAATCTGAAATGTTTAGAATTTCAATAAACTCATCGGAGTGTTCTGAAAAAAGCGGATCGAACATAATTTCATTTAACACTACCTGGGATTTGGTTGCTCCACTAAATGCGATGATTAAAAGTAAGAGGAGAAAATTGGAAAATTGTGTTTTTGTATTTTTCATTTTAAGATAATTACCTATACTATTTTTTAAAAATATCAATAATATATAAGTACCATTAATACTGATCAGTTATGGGCGTGAGATTTTTCGTTCGCTTTGCTCGCTCAGGATAATGTCTTCACCCCCTTTGGTCATTCAGAATGACATTATGGAGTAAATGATGTGAAAACAGTATGCTTTGTTCTGGACGATACCCTTTTTTACATTTTTCATGTCTTGTTCCGAAATAGGTTTACATATAAAACAGCAGTTTTTCCCTTTTGTTTCCAGATTTTATTTATTTTTTAAATGCTTCTCTACATCAACAATTTTTTAACTCAAAATAATAGTTAACAATCCTGTCATCCTGAGGAACGAAGTGACGAAGGATCTCATGCCAATTACAGTAAATAGACTATCATGTTTTGCTGATAATGAATATAATTCCTTTAAAGAATCGTACTTTAATAGCAAAAAAATCATCATACATTACCACCTTTTGGCGTGAGATTCTTCGCTCGCTTTGCTCGCTCAGAAAGACATTTTAGAACGGTTAGCCTAAAAACTGTAAATTTTTTTCAAGACAACACATCATTTTTATTCATAACATGGAATCCCGGCCGGGCCATTGCCAGTCCGATTATTTTTTCCACACCGGCTTTTTTTAATGTGCGGGAACAACTGTTAAGCGTAGCACCAGTGGTGGACACATCATCCACCAGAAAAATGGTTTTATTATGGATTTTTTGTGAATCCGTTACACTGAATGCGTTTTTTAAATTTGAACTTCTCTGCTGAGCATTCAGGGTAGTTTGGGATTTTGTATTTTTAATTCTGACCATAATTTGTTCATAAATAGGTAATTTTATATATTCAGATATACCTTGTGCCAGTAAACTGCTTTGATTGTATCCTCGTTCCCTGTACCTGATTTTATGAAGAGGTACGGGAATAATAACTTCTTCACCTGTAGTCTTCAATTCCTCATGCAATAACCTTCCTGCAATTTTTCCCAGGAAAAAACCTAATTTTTTTCTATGATGATATTTTATCTGATGAATTAAAGATTCAATTATTTTTATATAGGGCCAGAGAGTAATTATACGGTCAAAATAAAACGATTCTGATAAATGGATAAAGTCTCTTTTATGTTTATGTAAGGTTATTTGTGAAGAGTTTATTAATTTTTGCAAACAATCATTACATAAAGGTTGTCGGTTATTTTTGCGTTTTTCACATACAAAGCACAGGGGAGGAAATATAAAATTATACCCGTAAGAAAGGAAGTTATTTATACTTTGTAAAAAGGGCTTTCCAATCCTGAAAGCCCTTTTTGTGTTATTGTCATTCATACATTTTTTGTACAACTTAATGAAGAATTAAAATACTGTTTACTTAATTAAATACTGAAACCTTTCAATAAATTCATTTTCACTCATATTTGCTATCTCGGACATTTTTTTCAGCATCTCTTTTTCTTCAATATCTCTTTTTTCCAGACGTATCATGTATTTTCTGGCGATATTATAGGCTTCACCTTCTATGTTAACAAAACGTACAGCTGTTTTACCTGTTTTCAGATCCATCATTTCATCAAAGGATAAAGGCCGTAATACGCCATTATCGACAATAATCATTGCATTCTTCTGATGTTCTGGTTTCTTGCTCATAAGATAGCGAAAAGCATTATATCCCAGATCCCGGGTATATTCCAGATCAAACGGTATGGGGTCTGCTGAACGGAGTACATAACCGATATTTAATTCTACAATTCGGAATTTTTTATTGCCTCTTTTGCGAAAACGGCGTTCCACTTCATATTTAACAACTTTACCCAGTTCTACTTCATCCAGACGCATATGCCCGTATTCATCGTATTCAAATTTCAATCCCGGAAGCTTCTTGAGTTCCTGAGGATCTAATCGTTCTGCAATTCCCTCAGCTATTACCATTACTCCGAAGTCATGGCCCATAGCCATTCGTTTTATTACGGATGTTTCCAGAATATCACATACATGGGAAAGTGAAATCACTTCTTCATTTTCAAATTCTTCCGGAATTATGACAAGAGTTGCAGCAGCAGATTTAGCTACTCCCAAGGCTAAATGACCACTATGTCTTCCCATGGTAACAGCTATATACCATCTATGGGTAGTCTTGGAATCTTCCATTAAATTTTTTACTAAGATCGAACCATATTCACGGGCAGTCTGAAAACCAAACGTCGGGATATTATGGGGAAGGGGGAGATCATTATCAATAGTTTTTGGGACGTGCGCAAATCTAATTTTACCTTCAGCTGCTTTTGCAATTAAACTGGCACCATAAGCAGTATCATCTCCTCCAATGGTGACCATATATTTTATACCCAATTCTTGTAATAATTTAACACAATTTTGAGGCCCATTTTTAATATTCTTGGGATTGGTTCGGGAAGTATATAAAATTGAACCACCGTCAAAATGTATCCGGGAGACATCTTTTATATGAAGTTCTCTGATATTTTTTTTCAGTAAATCAGAATCACCACTGACCAGCCATTTGTATCCATCATTAATACCGTACACGTTAATTCCTTTCTTACGTGCTTCAATGGTTACAGCGGCAATAACTCCGTTTATTCCGGGTGCCGGGCCTCCTCCAACCAGAATCCCGATATTTCCAGATGCAGTATTGTTCATATTGTTATTTTCCTCCATTCTTTTAGTCCTTGGTTTATATTCTATCTATACTAGAATTTTTAAAAGTATCAAAGCTTATTTTTTCTTTTGAAGATTAATACCTAAATCCAATGATACTATCATACCTTTGGTGTTATGTGGTGAAATTAAAAATCCTCTGCTCATATATCCTATATCAAGAACAAACCCCCCTGGCCGTATACCAAATCCAAAGGAAGTGCCGAAACCGATGTATCCTCCCATTACCACCCCCATACGCAGGGGAAACCAGGACACACCCTGCCATTCAGTACCGACTGAAAGCTGTGGATTGGTACTGCCATATATTCCTTTGGTAAAAACTTGATGATAATCCGCAGACATTAAAACAGCACCTTCTCGGTAGGCGCATCCCAGGTGCAGAACAGCAGGAAATCTGGCTGAAAAAGATGATGCATCCACGGTCCAGGTGGTATCCCGGGCATCTTCTTCAAAATCAGTGAGCACATTCAATGAATCCAGAGCAAATGTTCCTTTTTCAGTTTTAACATCTTTGTTAAAGGGAATACTGTTGAATATATTGGTTAATCCTATACTTACAGACCATTTTTTATTTAACCGGGCAGCGCTTCCCAGGCTTAATCCGAATCCCATACTACTATTGTACGCATAGGTAAATGCATATGATCCTTTTAAGTCCATGCCGTAGGGTTTTGAGTTTATGGAAAATTCGGTTGTATCAGCATTGGCATAGGCACCGGAGAAGAAAAGATTTACAGTACCTCCTACAGTCAGTTCCTCAGCAAAGTCAACCTTTAGAGGTTGGCCCCAGGAAACTCCCACCATTCCAGCTGCCAGAAAGCTTCCGTCCGTATCATTGAATTCATACAGTTTATTGATCTTAGTTCCGGTCAGGGGGATCTCAAACAGAGTCTTGGCAGCATTCACATATCCGCCACCAATCACTCCTATAGTCAAAGCAAAACGTCCGGCGGAGAAACTGAGAGCATTAACCAGTACTTCTGTATTGGATCGGAAACCATTATCAGGTATGCTGTTCAAAATATCTTCTATATCCTTATCTGTCCAATACTCTCCATTGTATTTATTGTACATTCCCAGAGAAAAACTGTTGTTCCAGGCTCCGGACTGCATACCGATTATGGTCATGGAAAATTTGGGATTGTCGGACAATCCCAGATTAGCAGGATTCCATAAAGGTGAATTAACTCCCCGGGCAATTGCTGTATAGGCGCCTCCTAATCCAACCGCCCGCGCATTCATCTGCGCAGAGACAGGTGTTATTACCAGCACTATCAAAAGAAAAGAAAAGAACAATATATTTTTAATGTTTCTTTTTTCAGAAAATAGTGTAATCATGACAGACCCTCCTTATTCTTCGTCTTCCGGTACTTTGGTTTTTACCAGCGCTGATATATATGCCTCTATCTCTATATAATCCTGGGGCCTGAATTTTGTCAGAACATCGGGACCCAGAAATTCGAACATAAATCCTACATACAGCGTATCATTATTGATAAAATGGCTGAGTTTGTCTTCGTCAAGTGTGATATTCAGATGACTGTGTACAGTATCAGTTACTACTGCCGGAACAGTACTACTTGTAGGTGCTTTTTTTAGCTCTAAATCAAATTTAAAATCAAAATTATTCGCTTCATAAATAAGAGTATCAGTATAAGTATTTGAAAACATAATAGACAGATTAGTTCCGATAGGCAGTTTGTTTATAACCTTTACATTGAACTCTGCCCTTTTTAAATTTTCCCTCAAAAAATCCTGGGTATCTTCATCGATGGTTATTGTATCCGGTTCCATTTTTGATTTTAATGAGGGTATGGACACGGTCAAAGGTGCATTAAATAACACTTTACCGGAGATGGAATCATTCTCTGTAATAGAATGACTCTGCTGTCCCTTACCAATATAAGCATCCCCGTAAACCAGTATTTTTGTGGGTTGACAGTTAATAAAATCAGCTATGTCACCAACATATATTGTATCGGGTTCTGTACCGGTTGGAACTATGGATTCTGAAATGTGAATAGGTGCAGGCAAGGTATTTCTGCTCTCCAGGGCTTGGATGGTAATATCAATATCAAAGGGAAAGGAGATGGTGGAATTGAAGGCAATTTGCAGGTTGGCCTTTTCTACGGCAAAATCCTTGAATTCTTCCGGAATGTCCAGTTCGGATTCCATGCTGTCGATGTTTACTTCTACGCTATTCAGTTTTCCGGAAACCTTGGAAAAAATTAGTTGCTGTATTTGTACTGTAATTTTTAAATTTCCACTGCCTCCGGTAATACTTCCATTAAAGTGGATATTATTATTGTGTGGAATTAAAGTATAATCTTCTAAATTAATATTTTCTGATAAAATACTATTTGAAATAGTAGTATCAATTGATAAGGTATTACCTTTTTTGTTTATTAAATCTTCCAATTCAAACTGTATGTCTAGTGTTCCGGTACTAAGATTTTCAAAAGTGATAAGTACACTCCCATAACTAATAGTTGCAGAGTTAAGAATAATTTTATCATCTGGTATTGATACCGAATCACTGATACTTCCACCGCTGGGAATGGTAACTGTCTTGGAAGCTCCGTCTACTTGCAGTTTATCGCCCACTTTCTCAGAATCAATATCCTCCTCGATATTCACCCATACTGTGTCATCCCGGACATTGAGTTCTTTTACATCCTCAGCTATATCTGCCATGGTATAGGTTTTAGAGATAAGTGGAAGTTGAAACTCCACATCCCAGTTCGGAGCCGAGGGTTCCTCAAATGAGCATTGATTAAATAAAAGCATCCCAATACTGAAAACACCGCTTAACAGCAGCGCCATTGAAGTATATATTTTACTTTTTTTCATTTTTTACCCTCCTATATCAGGTAAAATAATAATTTTTATAATATATTAACTAATATTTTTAATTGCAAGATATTCACTTAAATAAATATTTTTTTCTTTATCATTAGTTAGGTATTAGGTTTTGGGAAATTTTTTTTTTATCTTAATCAAAAGAGTAAGTGAAATACGAATCTTACTGTGGTAAAAATATTTCGTGTTCTCACTGAATATGATAAGTTTAAAATTAGGAGGAGTTATGAAACGCTTAACAGTAATATGCATGGTATTGTTTATTTTTGCACTATGTGCCTGCAATAGTTCAAAAAAATCTGCTTATAAAAAAGGTTCTCCGGAGTATGAATTTTTAGTAAACACAGCCGATTCTTTGAATCTGCCGGTTTTAAATCCGGAAAACACTGCAACCCTGATTAAAACCAATGATTTTACTGTAAAGAATACAGACATCATGACGGAGTTGTATGGATATTTTTATAATAACGGAGACAGAATAAAAAACGCGCCTGTGGCTCAGCTGGAAAATATAGTACAGAGAATAGCAGCTAATAACGCAATCAATACTATGTTAATTTCTACTGCCAAAGAAAATGATATTTTAGTTGCTGAATCTGAAGTTGATTCACAAATAGAAGAGCTTACTGAAAAACACGGAAGTAAGGAAAATCTTGAAAATGCACTTGCCCAGCAAAATATGTCTATGGATCAATTAAGAGAAAATATTAAAACTTCAATGATTATAAGTGACTATTTTTCTGATTATTTCTATAACAATGTTTCAGTTCCGGAAGAGGCAATTAAAAAATGGTATAATAATACATATGCTACAGTCAGGCATATATTATTGATGACCCAGAATAAATCGAATGAGGAAAAAACAAAAATTTACAGACAGATGGAGCAAATATTAGAACAGGCCAGATCCGGTAAAGATTTTGCAGAGCTGGCAAAAAAATACAGTGAGGATCAGGGTTCACAGGAAACAGGTGGTCTTTATGAAAATTTTCCCAGAGGCCAAATGGTAAAACCTTTTGAAGAGGCATCTTTTAATACCCCGGTTGGGGAGATTAGTGATATTGTAGCAACTCAATATGGGTATCATATAATAAAAGTATTAAACCGGACCAAAGATACCCGGCCTTATGAAGAAGTTAAAAAAGATATTCATGTTAAACTTGCCCAAGAAACTAATCCTGATGTATTTACCCAGGTTGTTGATTCCTTAAAGCAGGAAGTTGAATTTGAGGAAGTATATCCTCAATCAAATGAATAATCTAAAAAACAAACCATACAGGGGTATAATCCTGAGAAGTACAATTGTTCCTTTTTTAATAGGTTTGACCTTATTATATTTTTTTCAGTCTTCCAAAACACTTACTGTAATTGATCAGGACACAGGTCAACCTATAGAAGGAGCGATTGTCTATATGGAAG
>JAWODZ010000108.1:0-3971 GCA_046483025.1 bacterium | reverse complement strand
TGAGGATGCGAGTGTACAGGGGGATGGGGAGGTGGTGGTGAAAGGTGATGAACTGGATCATTTTAAGGTTACTGCTACTCAGGATACAATCAGCTATTCAGACTCAACAACCGTATTAGTTCAGGCGAAAGATAAAGAAGGTAATTATATTCAATTATCGGATGATATCCTCTTAGATTTTAATTTAGATTCCAATGGTGAAAAATATGGCAATTTAATTGCATTAAATGGTGAGGAAGTAAAATCATTGACAGCTATTCCATATGGAGATGCTAAAACCGGAAATATAAAATATATAGCAAATGGAGAAAATCCCATTGGATGTGATCCGCAAAAGGTTATGATTACTGTTTTAAAAAGTGATGATATAAGTAAGAACGGCAGTGATTCTGTATCCATTAAATGCAAAATTGACTATACAAGATTTGCTCAGGGTGATCCTAATTGGGGTGAAGAGAAGTATGACACTTATATAAAAGAAATTGTTGGAACGGATACTATATATCATACCATTAGTGCAAAAGGGTGTGCTTTAACTTGTATGGCCATGGTTTTAAAAGCAAATGGTGTTAATACGAATCCTGGTAAGTTAAATACGTGGATGATAAATAATAATGGATTTAATAGTTTTGCTGTTAAATGGTATAGATTACCAGAAGATAATAAAGTTCAATTGTATGATGTATATGGTAATGGTCTAAATTCAGGAAGTGCCGTGTCTTTAAAAGATATCGATCCTTATTTACAGAAATGTTATTTTGTTATAGCTCAAGTAAAAAATCCTGAAACAAATAAAAATCATTGGATTATAATAAGGGAACTGAAAAGTAGTATATATAATATTGTTGATCCTGGTCAAAATCATACAACCTTAATTGCTTATGATTCTGAGATTTATCGAGTAATAATCTATAAAAAGAATCAATGTGTATGTAATGATTAGATTTAATAAACAATATATGAGTCCACTCCAAAAACCAGCAACTGATATCAAGCCCTATTAAGCCGTATAAACGACTTTTTAAGGAATGATGTCATCATTTCTTCTATTATTAAAAAACGTTCTTTGAAATAGACCAAATAATTTAAAAGTGAAGGGGGTATATCCGGATTATCCTGAATATACCGGTATATTCTCCCAAAATTGATTGCAATGCCAACTGAAAAGGCAAATACTGAAGCTCTAAATGCGCCTCTTACTTTCAGTTTTTTTCGCACCATACGGCAGACAAACTCATTGATAGTGGCTTCTACATTATTGCGCAAGTTGTGCCGTTCGTCAGGTATCTGTCTTATTTGTTTCAAACGTTTCTTTTTCAAATAATCCGCATGGGTAAAATGAAACGCTCTGTATTTTTTGGTCTTATTGGTAAGACACTTATCTGCGTATTGGCACTGTTGACAAATAGCCAAATTAAATTCAGCTTTAAATCTCTTTTGGCCTTTTCGGGCGGTGACTTCCTGAAAGGGACACCGGACAATATATTCTCCTTCTCCTTTGTGCTCAATCTCAATGGGGACCGCTGGCAAGTGGCCGCGCATTGTATTTTGTACTGGTGTAATATTATGCTTTTCAAACTTCCGATCATTATCAGCGGTACCGTAGGCACTGTCAATGTGCAACTCTTCCAAATCAGGGGTTTTCTTCTTGAGGGTATCCAGTCGTTCATGTAATATTTTCCCGTCATCTTTGTTATTGGGCTCAACAGAAATGTCTGTGAGCATATTTACTGAATTGTCAGGATTGGCAGTCTCTGTAACATTGATGGTCTGTCCTTTGCTCCTCTTGCCACCTTTGTTTCTGTAGGTGGCGTCCAAATCATCCGGTGACTGCAAAAAGCCGGAACGAAGCTCCTTTGGCGCTTTTACCTGAATAGTCTGCTCTGTCAGGGTGAAATGTTCATGATAGATACGATCAAATATATTGAAAATGCTGCACTCACTATAGGCTGGCTTCAGATTCTGATCTATCCACATGTACACCTGTGCTATCTTATCAAGTTCATGAGGAATATCCGATGCTTTCAGTTTATAGATATAATTACTTGAAGTCTTTGTAATGTATGGAGAAAATCGCGCTTTGAATCGTTTTTTATCAGCATCGGATAATACGCGATATACACGAATAAGCACCTCCACAAGCAGCTGCAAGCGAGTGTAGTCTCTGATGTTCGAGGCAGCAAAGGTGGAGTCGGTTCGCTGGATATTGGTTTTTATGTTAAGCGCTTTTAGCTGTTTTTTGGTTAAATTGTCAAACACCTGCTCCAGCAGATTCTCTCCGGTCTTGAGAAAATGATCGTTGAGACGGTTTTGAAAATTGAACAGGGTGGCAGGACAAAACGGCATGGTTGAGATGTCATCAAGACCGAGTGCAATCCTGACGACCATATTAAACCGGATGGCTTTGAAAAGTTCATAATACGTCCATTTTTTCCGGTTTTGCAGGATTAACGCTGCCACCATGGAATTAACCGGTGCATTGGGCCGACTCTTTTTATCCGAATACAGGACTGAAAAGATATCTTCGTCAATATTGCAGAAAATAAGGTGATAAAAATGATACTCTTCGGTATTTTTGGCATGTTTCATAAGCCCCTCAGGCATGCTGCTTTTCATACCGAACATATCTGTCTGAAGGTGTTTAGAATTTTTTTTGAACATGGCTTCCCTTAAATAATGAATGGAATATATTTTCCTTAATATAATAAATTTCAAGGACTTAAGCAATGATAAAATATCTTTTCGCTATTATTTCTCTGGGCACCTTTTTAGAGTGGACTCATATATAAATAAAAAAGAAAGAGAGAGGCAAAATTAGTAAATGATAAAGGGGTAGAATTATGAAAAATTATATTTATAAAATATTAATATTTTTTTTAACACTTATATTATTTTTTGGTAGTGTAAATGGAATTATAGTTGGTGACATTTGGCAAATTGATTCAAATGAAATTGTTCACTACTTAGTCATTGATCCATTAAAGAGGAAAACAGGATTTGATCCAATTTTAAATAAATGGTTTAAAGAAATTCCAGGAACAAATTATGCTTATTTTAGTTTGGGTGATTTTGATAATCCTAATACAAATGAAGATTATGCACATCAATTTTTATATATAAACCGTTCTTCTAATACTATATTATATGGTCTTTATAAATTAAAGATTATTGGTGTGAAACTTGGTAACTATTCAGTTATGTTTGGTATACAACGAAGTAATAAAGATACTACTTTTCATATCAATGGTGTTGCAGACAGTGGTAGTGTATCCATTTATCAATTTACTTATAACAGCAATCCAGACAGTACGATTACGGTTGAGCGAGTTATTAATACATGTTCTGATATTCGTCAAGATTTGGACCTGTGTTATAAAATCGGTTTGATTGATAATAAAGGGATTTACAACAGCCTATCCAAAAAGCTGGATAATACTGTAAAGATGGTGAATAAAGGCAAATATAAAACAGCAATCAACCATCTGAATGCTTTTATTAATGAGGTTAAGGCACAAAAGGAGAAACATATTACTGAATATGCTGTGAATATATTGATAGATGATGCAAGGATATTAAAAAAATATTATCAAAATCAGTAAAATAGTTTCTGTATCAATCATATTAACCTTTAAATTAACCCCTGCTCACCTTCAAACTTGATTCCAGCAGCCAGAAATACGGCACTCTCTCAGGCCCGGATCAAACAACTGGTCCGATACTGGAAGATATAACTTATGCCGATGCCAAAGCAGGAGAGGTGAAATTCATTACCAATGGTGAGAAGCCGGATAGTCTGGTGAAAGTAGTAGTACATGTTGTTTTAAATGAGGATGCGAGTGTAAAAGGGGATGGGGAGGTGATGGTGAAAGGTGAAAAAGTTAAAATTGAATTTCTTGATACAAATAACGAGGTATGCAATCATATACAGATTGCCTTATGGGATAATGCTTATGAGAGTACAGGTATTGTAA
>JAWODZ010000028.1:0-29703 GCA_046483025.1 bacterium | reverse complement strand
GATAAAGACTTTCTGAAGCCTGTCAAGACAGTTCTGGAAAAGAATGATTTTAGTGTCGTAACAGCTGAGGATGGAGAGCAGGGATTAGTAAAAGCAGAAAAAGAAAAACCTGATATGATTATTCTGGATATTATGCTACCCAAAAAAGATGGGTATGCTGTTTGTCATAGTATAAAGGATAATGAATTACTGTCTCATATTCCTGTACTTATTTTAACTTCTTTAGCTGATAAAAGCAATGGTAAGAATGGAGCAGAACTTTTGGCTAAGGGGCACAAAGCTGATGGATTTTTAGAAAAACCTGTTGACCCTCAAGCATTGGTGGATAAAGTTCGTACTATGATAAGCAAAGCAGGGAAAAAAAGGGAAGAAGAATTAAAAGTCCTCATCATTGATGACGATCCTGATTTTATTGCAGCAGTAAAGATTATTCTTGAGGAGAATGACTATAAAGTATTTATTGAATATACCGGCGAAGAGGGACTGAGAGCAGTAAGAGAAAAGGATCCTGATATTGTTTTATTAGATGTAATGCTTCCGGAAAAAGATGGTTATGCAGTGTGTAAGGAGCTTAAGGAGGATGAAAAGACCAGATTGATTCCAGTAATCCTGATAACTTCTGTAGCATCAAAATTAACTGAATCTGAATATTCCAAGGCCATAGCTGTAACTCATCAGGCAGATGATTACATTGAAAAACCAGTTGATCAAAAAGAGCTATTAAAAAGAATTCAGAAATTTATTGGTCCGGAGCGGAGAATTATTTAAATATATTATTTTAACAGAGAGGAAATCATGACAAGTAAGCAAGAGGCACTGAATTATCATTCAGTTGACAGACCGGGGAAGATAGAAGTTATACCTACTAAACCTTGTGTAACCCAGCGGCAGCTTTCCCTTGCCTATACACCAGGCGTGGCGATACCATGTAAGGAAATCGAAGCGAATCCTAAAGATGTCTATAAGTATACCAATAAGGGAAATCTGGTGGCAGTTGTATCAAATGGTACTGCTGTGTTGGGATTAGGAGATATTGGTCCTGCTGCAGGAAAACCTGTTATGGAAGGTAAGGCAGTATTATTTAAAAGATTTGGTGATATTGATGTTTTTGATATTGATGTTGATACCCAAGACCCGGATGAAATAATCCAAATTTGCAGATGGATGGAACCTACTTTTGGAGGAATTAACTTAGAAGATATTAAAGCACCGGAATGTTTTTATATAGAGGAAACATTACGTAAGGAATTAGATATTCCTGTATTTCATGATGATCAGCATGGTACTGCCATTATTAGCGGAGCCGGATTATTGAATGCAGTTGAAATTAACGAGCAGGAAATTGGAAATTTGAAAATGGTGGTAATGGGAGCTGGAGCAGCTGGAATTGCCTGTGCTAAAATGTTTGTTCAGCTTGGAATTAAAAAAGAAAATATAGTAATGCTTGATTCCAAGGGAGTAATTTATAAAGGTCGTTCTGAAGGAATGAATCCTTATAAAGAACTGTTTGCTACTACCCGAAAATGCAGAACTCTTGAAGAGGCAATGAAAGGTGCTGATGTCTTTATGGGGGTTTCAGTAGCAAATATACTGGATGAAAAAATGCTTAAAAGTATGGGAGACAAACCTATCATTTTTGCCATGGCAAATCCGGATCCTGAAGTTAAACCGGAATTGGTTCAGAAAGTACGGCCTGATGCTATTATGGCCACAGGAAGGAGTGATTATCCAAATCAGGTTAATAACGTACTTGGATTCCCTTTTATTTTCAGAGGAGCACTTGATGTTCATGCTACAGCTATCAATGAAGAGATGAAAGTAGCTGCCTGTCATGCATTAGCTGATCTGGCTAAAGAAGATGTCCCGGATTCAGTAATTCAGGCCTATGGCGGAGAGCATTTTCGTTTTGGTCCTGATTACATTATTCCCAAACCATTGGATCCCAGAGTATTGATCTGGGAAGCCTCGGCTGTGGCAAAAGCTGCTATGGAAACAGGTGTTGCACAGAAAAAGGTGGATATTGAAAAATACAAACAGGAGTTAGAGAATCGGTTAGGAAGAAGTTATGAGGTTATTCGTGTTGTTATCAATAAAGCTAAATCAGATCCTAAACGTATTGTTTACCCCGAAGGAGAAAATGAAAAAGTATTGCGTGCAACTCAAATTCTGACTGATGAGGAAATTGCAACCCCCATTCTTTTAGGCAGAGAAAAAGTAATCAAGGAAAAAATCAGTTCATTAGGTTTGGAACTAAATGATGTTCAGATTATCAATCCTCTTACGTCTGATAAATTCGATTTCTATTGTGAAACCTATCATACATTGCGTCAGCTTCATGGTGTTACCCAATATGATGCAGAAAGATTACTCAAGGCTGCTAATTATTTCGCTGCAATGATGGTTTACCATAATGATGCAGATGGATTTTTGGGAGTATGTCATAATTATTATGAAGAGATGCTTCCTGCTTTTCAGGTGATAGATACAGTAAAACCCGATACTAAAGCAGCGTCTATGTTTATTATCATCTTTAAAAAGAAGGTTTACTTTCTAGCTGATACCGGAGCAATTATTGATCCTACTGCTGAAGAATTAGCTGAGATTGCTATTCAGAGTTCAAAAATTGTTCGTCTTTTTGATATGGAACCCCGGGTTGCCATGCTTTCATTTTCCAATTTTGGAAGTGTAAAACATCCGGTTACCAAGAAAGTTCAAGAGGCTGTAAAAATAGCCCGAAAACGAAAACCGGATCTTATGATTGATGGTGAAATGCAGGGTGATACAGCCATTGATCCTCAGATTGTTGAAGATATGTATCCCTTCAGCTGTTTAAAAGGCGGTGCAAATGTGCTTATTTTTCCTGAACTGCAGTCCGGTAATATTGCCATGAATCTGCTGAGACAATTGGGAGATGTGGAGTCTATCGGACCCATTCAGATTGGTCTTTCCAAACCAGTGCATGTGATCCGCAGATCAGCAACTGTAGAAGAGATTGTGCGGTTATCAGCTTTTTGTGTTGTAGATGCTCAGAAATGGCTGATGTAATATTTATTTTTAAAATTTGTAATATTTATAAGTTTAACATTTAATGATGACCTGACAGGTTAAAATGCCTGTCAGGTTATTGTTTTATTACTTCGTTATATCATTTGATTTTCTAAAAATTATATGGTAATTTTATGACCAGAACTGCTGCAAAGGATAGTCGTGAAGATAAAAATTCCGTATGGAAATAATTTTCAATCTTTATCAATTTCTGAAGAAAGATTACTATCTGTTATACATCCTCAGAATGTTAGGATTAAAGATGAAAGTGAAAGTATTACTCAGGCTATAAATAATCCTCTGGGATGTAACCCTTTATCACAATTCATAAGCAAAATAAAAAAAGTTCTTATCATTGTTAATGACGGGACCCGTCCTACCCCTACAGAAAAAATTATTGATTCAATGTACGATATTATAAAAGACAAGGATATTTTTTTTCTCATTGCCACGGGTACCCATCGTGCTCCTACAAAGAAAGAATTGAAAAAAATATTTGGTAAATACTACAGAAAAGTATCAAAGAAAATATTGATTCATAATGCTGTTAACTGTGAAATGATAAAAGCTGGAGTAACGGAACAAGGGACAGAAGTATGGTATAATAAAGTAATTTATAATTATGATCGGATTATCAGTACAAGCTCGGTAGAGCCGCATTATTTTGCCGGATTTACCGGTGGCAGAAAATCATTTCTTCCCGGTATTTCTTCTTTTAAAAGTACTGAAATGAATCATAAACTGGCTCTTGATCCAAAGACAGAGGTTCTAAAACTCAGTGGTAATCCGGTGCATGAAGATATGCACCAGGCTCTTGGATTTCTGGATACTAAAAAGATTTTTTCAATTCAGGCTGTTTTGAACAGGGAAGATAAAATATATTTTATTGCTGCAGGTGATATAAAACAATCATTTGATTCTGCTGTTGATAACGTTGCGGATGTTTACACTGTTCCTATAAAAGAAAAAGCTGATATAATTGTTGCAATTGTAACCCCTCCTATGGATATTAATTTATATCAATCGCATAAAGCTATGCAGCATGCCAGGTTAGCCTTAAAACCGGATGGGATCATAATTTTAGTTTCACCCTGTTCGGATGGAATGGGGAATACTGTTTTTTCCAGTTTATTGCGTTTGTCAGAAACACAGGATCAGATATTGAAAAATGCTGAAAAGAATTTTATACTGGGTACCCAGACAGCTGTTAAATTTGCTGAACTAAGTAAGACAGCACAACTCTGGGGAGTAACGGATATTGATCCAAAGGTAATCAGATCAATATTTATGAAACCATTTAAAACGCTCCAGCAGGCTGTCGAAGCAGCAATCACATTAAAACCTGGTGGAAAAGTATTAGTGCTAATGAACGCTACTCTTACTGTCCCTTTTATTAGTAATCAATCCTGACGTATTATTTTCTCTATCTTAGTTGTTATTCTTCCGGAGGAAAGTCTTTCAGGATTTCTCTTGCTGAATTGACAAAATTCTTTTCCGGATTAGCACGATCCAGAACATCTTTGCCAACTCCCTGCCATGCAAGTTCTTTTTGCTGGTTATCAACAATATCAATCACCAGAGTTCCCTCTTTATAGCGTACAACTTGTCCGGGTCTTGTCCGCCAGACTCTGCCCCAGCGACCTGTTCTGTAAGTAGGGGGTACCCAATTTTTTCTGTTTTGAATATTTGTATAAAAAATTACCAGAAAATCAGCCTTTTCTTTTGTACGAGCTTCAGTATACCCTTTCTCACTGAATATGGATTTTATCTGATTCAGAATATCTTTTTTTAGCAAGGGATTTCTTATTGAACCTTTTCTTCTTTCTTTACTCGGAGGTGTTTTAACCAGAGAATAGGTTTTAAAACTGTTGAAATTCACAGATTTGTCATAATTTACACTTACTCTTACTGTGGAACAGCTGATAAAAATAATCATTAGTAAAAAAACCAGGGACAGTAAAATCTTTTTCACGTGAATTCTCCTTTTTAACTTAATAAACGTTTTTTTAGTTAATTTATTGTAATTATTTGATTAAATCTATTATAAATTTCATATTATGATATTTATTTTTATGGTCAGGATTCCAACTTACGAACTATCTCAGGACCAAAAAATGAATGGCCACCGATTTTCTTATCAATAAAAAAGATCAGCAGTTCTGCCAGGATAAAGAAAATAAAAAAAACAAGAGGTCCGTAATTATCAACTGAAAACAGAGAAGTAGCCATAAAATAAGCAGCAATTGAGATTATCAAAGGGAGTATGAAAACCAGGAACGAGGCAGTAATAACACTTTTTGGCTGGGTCTCAAGTTCCACTTTATCACCAACATTGAAATGTACGGTGTTCACTTTCAGATCAATTGTTCTTTTACCTCTGCTGCTGGCATGGCATTTTGATTTCAGAGTACAGGTATGGCAGCCACTGTTAGCATCAATTTCAATGGAACAGATATCTTTATTAATTGCAATGATTTTTCCGGTTTCTTTCATAACAGTAATTTCTCTCTAAATAATGATTGATTTAAAATAATAATCCCGGTGGATATTATCAAGGATAATATTGATAACTGTTAAATTTTAATGAAAGTGATTTTTAAATTTTTATTGCAAATAACTACTGCGGTTCCTTCTGAAATACACGCACATAATCTACTATCATTTTCTGAGGAAATTGAGTAGTATTGTCCGGATCACCCGGCCAATTTCCCCCTACTGCTACATTTAATAATATATGAAAACGCTGATCAAAGGGAGCCGGAAAGTGGCCATTCTCAGAATACCATTCTGTTTGAGTAGCATAATGAATTTTATCGACATACCATCGAATTTTTGTTGTATCCCAGTCAAGAGAAAATATATGAAAATCATCATTGAATGAGTCAGGAGAGGTAAAAGATTTACCTTTATGCTGATTACGGGGATAGGTGCCTCCATAATGAATTGTTCCATAAATTTTATCAGGCTCATGTCCCACAAGTTCCATGATATCTATTTCTCCACTGGCTGCCCAGCCGCCGTATATCCAGTCAGTAGGAAGCATCCAGATTGCAGGCCATATACCCTGACCCCAGGGAAGTTTGGCACGAATCTCAAAGTGGCCGTATTTCCAGTCACCTTTATTTTTTGTTCTCAGACGGGCAGATGTATATTCGCGGGTGCCTTCCGTGCCGGTATATTCTTCTTTCCGGGCTGTAATAATCAAAAAACCATCTTCGATTAAGGAATTTTCTTGTCTGTCAGTATAGTATTGTAATTCATTGTTACCACCGCCCTGAGCATTTGTTTCATGCTCCCACTTATCCGGATTAATGGTCGATCCGTTAAATTCATCATGCCAGACTAGCACATAACCAGAAGGAGCTGGGATGGAGTCGTTTTGTGATTCTACAGGATTACTGTTTTCTTTGGAACACTGCGGGTAAATGAGAAACAGAAAGTTAATAGAAAAAATTGCCCGGATCCAATGTATTGAAATAAATTGCATATAATCAACTTTATCTAATATAAGTCATTTTCCCACTGTCTGACCAGATACGATTATCAGTGTTGAGACGAAGACGATAGAAATACTGGCCTGATGGACCAGTGGCATGCCAGAGAATATGATGATGTCCTGGCTGCTTTTTCCCCACATTAGCCGTATACACTAGATGCCCCCGGATATTATAAATGTTCAGTGAAACAATCCCTTCATCATGCAGGGTATAGGGAATAACTGTCTGATTATTGAATGGGTTGGGATAATTGGGGTCTACTATGAAATAATGATTATACCGTGTATCTATCTCACTTACCGATGTTGACATTTGCTGAATTACAATACCACAGAGTATTGGTTCATTCACCAGGGCGGAAAAATGAATATTTAGCTGTCCGTCAGACACAGTGATATCAGAAATTGTTTCTTTATGGGCGTGATGCTTTCCTGTTAACTGATATATATCAAGCGCATTGATTCTTTTAGTGTCTTCTACATAGACATCAAAAGTCCGGATACCTGCGGATTCATAAGTGTTTTCAGCAAAAAGTAAATCTGCTGTATAACTTCCATTAGGCACATGAATTCGATAGGTAACTAATCCCTGACGCCAGCTGCGGTAGATCATATCATTGTCTGTGTTTTCTATTGGTTGAGTTGTTCCCTGTGCACTGCCATCTTCATATCCGTAATTCAATTCAGGACTCCAGGGCTGGTCTGTATGATAATCATCATGAGCACTGGATCCTACATTGATTTTAAAAGGAAATTGAAGAGTACTGTGTTCAATAATATTGATACTTTGTCCGAGTTGTGTATTAGGGGGATCTGCGTCATCTTTTATATTAAGACAAATAAGATTATATTCGGTTCCGCTCTGCATTTTAGGTGCCGTCAGCAGGACAGTTTGTTGATCAGATGACAGCCAGGCCTCCTGAATCTGGATACCTGAGATTACATAATTGGCAGCAGTTTCTGCACTTGTCCTGTTCACCTTTTCTGAAAACCGGACAGTGATGCTGTCACCCTGACGGTTAGCCCAGAGAATAACCGGAGGATTTTTATCTGTAAACCCGGTATGAGTATTATCTGTGAGGCAGAGAATCATTTTCCCGTCCCTGAACACACAGTTATCATGGATAAAATCAGCATTGTTTCCACTCCAGGTATGGGTCGCCTTTTGCCATTTGTCTGGGTTAAAACTGTCAAAGTTATCAGTCCATTCATGAGTAAAATTATTATCTGTTCCCCGGTTTCCCTGTCCGGGTGTATAGGAACTGTAACTGACAAAGTCATAATATGCGAAAAACGGTAAGGTCCGGTCATCCAATTTCCCCACCCAGTTGGCATAGGCCGGATTCCAGATATTCATCATAATTTTTTGGGAGTACTGCAACTGAGAGATGTGCTCTCCAGTTTGGCGATATACTTCTGTTCCGTCAATAAACCAGGCAACATAGGCTGGTGTCCATTCAAAAGCATAGATATGATAATCCAGTCCGGGATGAAAATCAACATACTGATGCCGGACGTGGTTTACCTGATTTGGGGTTATGGTATTAAATTGAACATCGTTATTATACCTGCCAAGTATTTCAATATCAATTTCATTCCAGGGAGTATTGGGATTATCATCATTATAGGTAAAGAATGTAGAAGTTTGACCGCTTCCCCAGCTGGCTTTATAGCTCACTTCAAATCGACCGTAAAGATAAGCTTCTTTAGTACGTAATTCAGCACCTTTATAATTTTTAGCCTGAAGCCACATTACTGATAACATAAATATGCAAAAAAAGATCATTGACTTCATAAAACCACCTCATCTCTATTGTTATGGTCTTGACTTGACATTAGAGATAATATCTTTAATTCACAATTTTACTACCGTAATCCAGTTTATTATAAGTTGTAAGTATGGGAAAAGATGGTACAATGATTGGAAAAGGTACATTTTTCTGGAACATGAAGCTGTCAATACGGCTTAGTTTTATATTTTCAAAGGTATCTGTAACAATAGTAATCTGATTGCCATATTTTTGCTGAAGAGTATGAATATAAGGATTAAGATTATTCTCAACAACCTTAAGAGCAGACTTTTTGAATGCTTCTTTTTTACCGTTTGATTCCAGCCATTGATTACGTTGATATAATGCTATCAGATTATCACGCCACATATTCAGGTTGCGTTCTACAACAGTAGCCTGGTCATAACCTTTTTTATAAGCCTCCCGGGTGATATATTTATCTCTGATAAGGTCTGCAATTGCCAGCTTTAACTGTTCAGCAAATTCTGATTTTTTTATGTTACGTTTTCTGAAAACCAGCGGATGAGAAATTAACTCTATTTCAAATTTCTGTACTGTCCATATTTTATCACCTATTGTTAATAACGGTTGGGAGCGAATCTCCTCCAAAGTCGCTGCATTCTCTTCCAAATTTTGATGCAAGGGCTCATCATCCCAAAAACGCTTGTTAAACGCTTCTTCTTTTCCATCCGAAGATTTAAGATAACGTTCTGCCAATAAGGGCACCAGGGCTTTGAATATTTCTGGATTAAATTGCAGCTTTTTCCCCTTCATCAAATTCTGTACAAACTGATAGTATTTTTTTTCTGCAATACCCCGTTGCAGCTGATTTTTTACATCTTCCTGTTGTTGACGTTGAACTTTTTCAGAAAGCTGTACTCTTTCTGTCCAGCTGTTTATTTTTATAAAAGTGAAGATGTCCTCTTCCTGCAGAGGACCGAAGACATCACCGGTATGTGGAGAACCACTATATAAAGCATTGATTACGCTGCCGCTTTCCACATTGCTCCACTGTACTTTTCGGCGGGGAATTTTATCATTACTGCTTATCTTTTTAAATGTTTTTTTAAAATCAGTGGAATCATGTAAGGTTTGAGTAATTCTATCAGCCAGTTGCTTGTCAGATACAGAAAAATAAGAAATATCATATATCCGGCCAGCCAGACGTACTCGTTTTTGTACTTTTTCCGGGTTAACTTTTACCTGGCTGTAAAAATCTTTATAGAACAACCATTGCCTCATGGCTTGTTCTTTACGTCCACGCAGATAATCCTGAAAATAGCGGTTATGTGCCAGAGGATTGTTATCTTCTGCTTCAAGTGCCAGGAGTTTTTCAGCTATAAGTGAGTTAAGTATAATTTTACGATGAATATAATTATCTTTATTACAGTATACCGGTCTGATTGTATATTCGGCCCTGCGAATAAATTCATTTACTGAAATAGTTTTATTTCCGATTCGGGCTAATATTTGCTCATCTGGTTTTTGATCCCCCGGCTCATGACAGGAGATAATAAAAAGTAAAAATATAACCAACCCGGACAACCAGTTTCTGTACAGTTGTCTATGTCGAAGATTGAGTAGTAAAATGTTTTACACCTTTAATGCTGTTTTGATTTAAAATATTAATCCTATATTATATGCATGAACAGTACCGAGTAATCCAATCTCACGATAGGAATAGTCAATTTTCAAAGCTTTTCCCTGCATCATATGCATGATCAGACCACCTCCAAAAGACATTCCATACTCTGAATCTACCATAAAAAGTGCTTTGTACCCCCCGCGCAGGAAGAATGTCCAGCCAATTGGAGTAATCATTTTATATTGTCCACCTATATTAACAGATTCGCTGTTATTATTGGGATGTACAGCATCAACAGCAACAGTAAGACGATGGTTTTCCATTACAATGGGATTTACAGAAATACCTACCCTAAAAAGAAGAGGAAGTTCCCATCCCTCGGTTTTGAACATACCTGGAACATCATGATAATTACCTGCTTCATCAGGAAGTATATCAATAGGATTCAATAAATTTTTACCTGTATACTGCATTTTTGTTCCAAAATTTGATATACTCATACCAATATTCATTCCATCGGTTCTTTTATCGGTGGGAGAAAAAAAATCTGTTTGTATAATAATTCCCAGATCAAGAGCAAATGCACTCGCCGAGGACTGCCAGATTTGTGATGTTACATATTTGGCTGTGGCTCCAAAAGAGAACCACTGTGCCAGTTTCCCGGCATAAGATAATCCGATAGCATAATCCGTTGCATTGAACAATTCTCCCGTACCATCCTGCATATCCATGGTAGTAACTTCATTCCTGCCATAATCCATTTGGAGATAACTCAGGGCAAACGTACCGATACTTCCCAGAGGCATGCCGGCAGCCAGAGAAATTGCATTAATATCCAGCAGCCAGGGTTGATAATTAAAATACGCTTCATTTTTATCCATAAAAGCCAGTCCAGCCGGGTTCCAATATACTGACGACACATCATTGGCTATGCTTACATACGCATCACCCATAGCCGTTCCAGCGCTGCCGTAACCGATCTCCAAAAAATTAGCGGCTGTTGTTCCCTGGCGGTACGGTTCCTGGGCCTGGGTCAGGCTGAAAGATCCTGCAAGACTAATAACGAGCAGTATCAATATATCTCTGTTTATTTTCTTAATCATATTTATTGCCTCTCTCATCTGATTACTGTTTATAAGACAGTATGATTTACGACTATTTTATTATGGCGAATTTTCCCATATGTTCATCACCTGTACTCGAACGTACATGGTAAAGATACATACCGGCTGCCACTTCTAATCCTTCCTTGGTTAGCAGGTCCCAGTGTATAATTCCATTATCGGCGTTATTATTTACTTCGATTTTATCCACCAGCACTCCACTGACTGTAAAGATTTTAATAGTGCATTGTGCTGGGATATTGGTAAATATAAGACGCCTGCGCTGATTGAGCCGCCAGTTACCTACTGCTGGTTCCATAGAATTAGTAGCTACATATGGGTTAGGTACAACTTTTATTTCCTTCATGGATTCTTCGAGTGCATCTTTATCCAATCCCTCAGTCTCATTTACTGTAAAAAGTAGAGAATCCTGATTGAAAAAAGGTCTCCTGAATGTAACCCTGTATAAATCATTAGCCTGTGGAATTTCTGTATTACTCTGAAAGTCCATAATAAAAATAGTACCTGCCCAGCGTCCGTTGTCTGTTACTGGTCCTGCCAGTACTCTGTCTTCTGCATAAGTAAACTGACCATCACCATTTACGTCGTGAACAACTAAGTCTATAAGTTCATAACCGTTTTCTTTATCATGAAAGGATTTATTGATTACATAAAAAGGAAAACTATGTTCAGTTATCAAAGCAGAACGAGAGATCCGTTTGTTGTTTTCATCTCGCATGGTTTTGATGGTCACCCGTCCGGTATAAGTAGAATCGTTTCCAGTGAAAATAATATCATAATCCCAGGCAAAATAAGCCGATTCTTCAGAAGACGGAATTATATTTAACGGGGTATTGCCAATAATCCAGCCGGAATTTGCTGCATCAAAACTTGGTACTGTCATAGGCTGATAAATGTTTAATCGTAATCCTTCAAATATATCAGTATGAATTGTTTCACCACTTTTTAAAGTGTATGTATCGAACGATTCATTATATACTATATTTTCAAAAGCAAATTGACTTGGAGATTCTTGATAAACTAGGCGGTTACCATCTGTAATATCATAGACCTGCAGCCCATTGGTTACATACTGGAAACCATAATCATATTCCTCAACAGAGTAGACAGTATCTATTGAGAAAGTAACTTTATACTGATGATTTCCTTTAAGGCTGCCATGTGCCAGTATCTCCGCTCCCACTGTCCCGGCTCCGAAGGTTATGCCGTTTTCATCGCTCTCGAGGTTCGGAGGTATATATCCGGCTGCAATCTGATGAGGGGTGACAACCTGAACATTGGGGCCAACAGAACGGATCTGTTCACTTTCATCCAGATCAATATAAATACTGTTTTCAGATGGTGCAATACCCGGCCCTATGTCAGGTGCTCCGTAATCATAAGCAACGAGTGCATAATAGTAAGTACGACCATTTTCAACTTCATTATCAACAAAATAATGGGTAATACCAGAATCTTCTCCCAGGTAATAGCCAACTCCGTTAACCAGTGCAAAATCAGTAAAACCTGTTTTACCGTCAATAATATCGCATTGAAAAATTGGTTTTTTCAGCATGGGTGTCCCATAACCGTCAGTGATTACTTCAGCATCAGACATTCGTTTATCTGTAGCTTTAAAAAGTTTATATCCTTCAAAATCATTTACATTTCCCAGAAAAGGATCACGAGTTTTTGTATCAGCACGATTATCCCAGGTAAGAATAACCTTTCCGTCTCCAGCTGTGGCTTCCAGAGTAGGCATTTCAGGAGGTTTTGCAAAACGATAATCGCTCTCATAGATTACCTGGACAATACGTTTAGCTTCAAATAAAGCTGGCGCTTTATGATCATCTGAATTAAGAGAGGAAAGCGGATCATAGGAATGTAATAAAGCCATTGAAATACGCTCTGTTCTTCCCTGGTAGAGGGGGAAAGGACCGGAAGCAAAAGTCTCGATTAAATTAGAAATGTTTCCCAGGTATTCAATCAGTGTATCACTCGACATGAGATTCCACATAGATTTATCCCCACGGAACCAGTGATATTCGGAAGCATGACTGGGAACCGGAAACAGTTGAAAGCTGGTTAAACCAACCATATCTGATTCAGAAACATCGGTTTCAGCGAAGTTCGGTTCACAGCCGACTCCCGAACGGAAATCGGGCCGGTGGTTACACTCTCCTTCATCCGGTCCAGGATAATTTATTTCTTTTGGCCCAATACCATCCAGCCCTACATCATCACCTGCCTCCTCCGTGATCTGATAAATACCATCTCCGTTTATATCATTACCATCATTCCAATCCTGGTCTTCATCAGCATCCCAGTGCTCACGCAGGTCTTCTTCTTTCAGATTATAGAAATCGAGAAACCTGGACAGATTATCAATACCGTCATACGATCCGACAATCTTCGTCGCCGGATTATCCCGCTTTTCATCAATTAGTCCGTCAAGATCATTGTCTATACCATCATAGGATAAGCTGGGGCTTTCAAGATATGCAAACCCCATAGTTCCGGTTGGAAGACCGCCCTGACCAATCCCATCAATATCCCAGGAATAAGCCAGATCGATTTTCCGGTTAAAGTAGCCCAATTCATCATCACGTTCGCCGCCAATTCCATTATCCACCCAGTACCCAAAAGCAACTTCAGGTAAGTCATAATCGGAAATATTAGCAATTGTATATTCCCAGAAAATGCAGTCGCGTGCCTGAGGATTATTCCATTGGAATCCCCTCTGCTGGACTCTTAAGCCTAAACCACCCCAGGGCTTGCCATCTTGAATGGTCACATCGGGTCGTTTGTCACCGATATAAACACCGGGACGGGGGTAATACTTCACCCGATCTTCTGGTCCCAGGTGCTCTTGATCCTGGGCATCATTGACTATAAAATAGGTTTCCAGATCGGCCTCAGTTTTACCTCTTCCGAAACGACCGTTCCATTCTCCGGGCCAGATAAGTTGATTATCGGCTGCAGGCCAGCCTGCATCAGGCCAGGAATCAGAACGATTACTCATGGCAGGATACTCGCTGTTTTCATTGAAATAGCCAAAAACCGGATAGAACCCCCATTCAATGGTACCGGTGGGATCAGTGTCCATTTCTTCCCGGTAGCTTGTCTGCAGGAAGTAGAGGGTATCAAGATCAGTTCTACTGTTTATTTCATTTATATCTGTAACCGGAATTGTATCATTTTCAATATAGACACGCGCACCAATAAGAAGGGCAACACCATCCAGCATCCGAACCCCCATTTCATTATTAGGCCAGCGTGACCATTGCGATCCTACTGTACCAGGAACCCATTTTGCCAGTTCAGTAGTATTCTGAAAATAAAGATAGACTCTATTTCCAGTCATATACCCTTCTCTTTCAGCAGCTATATCACCTGCAGGATCGTCCGGACCTTCATATAATTTTCCCTGACTCAGAAGGGGCACTGCTGAGGTAGAAATATAAAAAAGGGTAATACTTAAAATCATTGTCCATTTTCTCATACGAAATAACCTCTTTTTTTCCTTTTCCTTGATATTTTACCGGGTGCTACCCGGATGTAGATAACCAACTACATAATTATTTTTAAAACATTAACTCCAAACCTACTTTTATCATCCGGGGAGCTGAATACATGGAGGGATTCTGTACTACATCCTTGTAAGTGTTAAAATCACTATGATGAGCCGCCAGATCAGTCTCACGGATAATGGCTGTATAAGCTCTTCCTGTTTCTGCGTTAACCCAAACTTCATTCAGAGTATCAAATAAATTATATACATTTAAAATCAATTTTGCTGTAAAGGGTCCGGGAATAGCAATCTTATAGTATCCGGCAAGATCAACATTCAAACGTTCTGGCCGTGAGGCATTGTTGGGATAAAGATTTACTCTTGATAACATGCTCTCACTTACCGGTGTCCAGGTATAGGGTGAACCACTGTTATAGTAACCGGTCATGGTAAGACCGTACTCTTTTGTATTATACCCCAGAGTCAGATTCAAGGTGTGACGCTGATCCCAGCTCATGGGAATGAGTCGGGGAATAGGGTCCATACTGTTTCCGGCTCTGGTGAATGTTTGTAATGGATTATCTGCATTACCCCTTGTATACTGTAAAGTATAATTCAGGAAGGCAGAAAAGGGACCTGAAACAAAATCATACTTTACTTCAAGACCTTTGGCATTACCATAATCCTTGTTAGAATAAAGTCCATATTCAATTTGATTAAACGTTGTAATGACTTTTGCACTCAGCATATCATAAATATCACGATAATAAAGTGCTATTTCTATACCCATTCCCTCCATTATCTGCTGCCATAGTCCGATTTCATACTGAATAGTTTTTTCTGCTTTTATCTGGGCATTCCCCATAGTTGTGACGAAATCAGTAGGAGCTACCCGAAAAGCATGATTTTCATACATGGCATAAAATGGCGGCATCTTTCGAAAATGACCGTAGCTGAATCTTAACAGAGCAGCTTCACCCAGTTGATAGGCAAGACCCAATCTGGGGCTTAACTGGATTTTCGGGTCTGCTGGTTTGTATTCCGACATTTTCTCTAAATTATCAGGAAAGTTAAGCTGGTTTGCCGGGTTACGCCGCTGAGTAGGGTATACTGTTTTTGGATCGAAGTATTCATAGCGCACACCCAGATTGATTACCATCTCATTGAATTCCATCTTGTCCTGAATAAAACCTGCAAATTCTATTGGTTTTACTCTATACACATCCGCATAAATCGAAGAATCCGGAAGAATTGTCGGTTCATAAAGTTCATTTTCCCACTGAGTACCGTAATATTCATTACGAATTTCATGATACTGATTATCCAGATCGTGTTGAATGAAATGCACTCCAGTTTTAATATTATGGTGCTTGGTAATCTGCCAGCTGATATCAAATTTTCCAGTATATTCCTTTTTGATGCGTACATCATGTCCTTTTTGCTGACCACCGGTATAAAAACCCGGACCAGTATTACGTAAATACTTATCATGTACGTAATTAGAGTCCAGAGGATTTTCATATACATACCAGCCGTGATCATGCTGCATGGCAGAAAGTTTTATTTCATAAAACATTTTATTGCTGATCAAATGGTTGATTTCCAGTGCAAGCATCTTTGATTCCCGGTGAGTGGATGCCATACCATCAGGATTGTATTTAAAGGTATGATTATAATTATGCCAGTTATCTTTATTATACGTAGCAAGAAGGGAGGTTTTTAATGCTAATAATGGTTTGATACTCAATTTTGCCATACCCGATAAATTCTTACTGCGGTTCATGGGTACATAACTGTTGTCTCCTGTGTGTTCTGTGTACCATAAAGATGGATCAACAGATTCGTAGTTACTATAGTCCCAGGGATTAAAACGACGAATACCATTCAAGTGGTTTTCGTTCATCTGGTAGCGTAGATTTGTAAAAAAGGTAAGTTTGTCTTTCCAAATTGGTCCACTTAAACTGAATTTGTAATCCTGATTTCTATTCAGTTCATCATCTTTCAGTCCAATGAAAATATCCTTATGAGGAGTGAAAAAATTGGCAAGCTGCGCAGATATTGTTCCATGAAAATTTTTACTGCCACTTTTGGTCACTGCATTGACAATACCGCTCATAGCCTGACCATATTCAGCATTGAAGGATCCGGTTATTACTTCCAGATCAGCTACTGCTTCCGGCTCCAGATCCACTGATTTACCAGCTCCGCCAAATGATTCAGTAACTGGAATGCCGTCGATCAAGTAAGATACTTCAGTTAAGCGACCACCACGGAAATGACCATCAACTACACCGGCCTGCATGCCTACAGCTGCACCAATATCTTCCAACGGCATTATTTCCATTTGTTCTCCTGATACGTTGCGTATAGAACTTGTCTGGTCTTTTTTCAATGTTACCCTGTCCGCTTGTATTACTACAGATTCTCCTTGAATAACACTCTCTTCCATTTCAATATCCAGATAAGATGTTCTATTTACCGAGACCCGTACATTCTCAATTTGCTTTGTTTTATAGCCCATATACATTACCCGGATAGTATATTTTCCAGGTGGTATGTTCAGTATATAGAAATCACCTTTATCGTCAGTAGCAGTTCCTCTGGTAGTTTCTTCTATTACCACGTTTGCTCCCACTAATGCTTCACCAGAATTAGCGACTGTTACTTTACCGATTATTTTTCCGGTTGTCTGTGATAGGAGCATCTTAGGTAGAAGAAAACATAAAACCATTAATTTTATAATCGTGCCCATCCCTTTCATAATATTTCCTTTTTACAATTTTATCTTACGGCAGTTCATTGGTTAATTTTCAGCTTTTAATGACTGTGCGGGGCTATTTAAAAAAGTCATCATATAGTCAGCCTGAGCGAAGTCGAAGACAAAATCTGTAAAAATAATAAACTCTCCGACTGCGCTCAGTATGACATTATCATATAAAACTATGTTTTTTTATATACCTCCGCCTGGGATTTTGTTACTTCATAAAAATCATTTTTTTCATTTCTGTAAACTTCCCGGCCTGAATACGATAGAAATAAATACCGGTTGACAGATCTGAAGCATCGAATTTGACAGTATGCTCACCGGCTTCTCTGAATTCATTTACCAATGTTGATACTTTACGGCCGATTACATCATACACCTCAAGCTTCACATGATGTTTAGCAGGAAGATTAAAATGAATTGTGGTCACAGGATTAAATGGATTGGGATAATTCTGTGACAATTCGAAGCGTGAAGGCAGATGTAAATCTTTATCTTCTACACTGGTTGTTATGCCAGCAGTATCACCTATCCAGGTATATGCCCATTCGGTTACAGTTGACCACTGCAGATCATTAGCATTGGGGGAGAAGCCCAGGTTTCCTTCCCAGGTACCGTCATTATCATGCAGATACAGATCGATTGGCACTCTCATACCCCGTTTCGGATGAAATCGGTCATCATCAGTAGCACCGTTGGTTTCTACAAGTGAATCCAGAGGGATTTTAACTTCAACTATATAGTCTGAACCACCCAGATCGCTGAAATAATAGTTGTCGTCTTCCGGCGTCCAGAGTGCACCCAAACTATTAGAATAATCACGTACAAAATTTTCTTCATTAGCATAGAAAATATAATCTGGTTCTTCACCGCGTTTGATAGAAGTATGTGCAGGCCCGGTTTGATTGTAAAGTCCCAGGAAGATCTGAAATACATCCTGATTCCACCAGTCACCTGTTCCGTAGTTATATACATCATCAATGACATCTGCAGCAATATACAAAGCATCATCGTCAATTGCCATATAAATCAAAGCACTGAGGTCATCAGCATCATCAACCGTTTCCCAGACATTATTCTCTTCCGGTGACAACTCAAAGGGTATAATGCCGGAAGCATCCCATTCACTCAGATCACCGTCTGCCACAAAATTGGCAGGAGGATTAAGTGAAATGGTGGGGATACCTTTGGCTGTGTTGTTCGTAGCACCTGCAGTTGCACCGAAAGTACCGGTATTGCCGGATGCGTCTGTACAGGTAACTGCATAATAATAATCCAGATCTGTATCTTCAAGAGGATAATAGAGCCAGTGGGTGGCAGTCTGCACATCTTCTGCTATGCCTGTGGCTACAGTTTCCACACCCTGAGCACTGATATCAGTAATGGGTTCCTTACTGGCATAAACATTATAGACTTCCTCAGATTCACCAGGAACATCTGTCCAGATTACCAGATTATAGTAATCAGCAGTGACTGTACTTACTCCTGTAGGTGCTGCCGGAGGAATGATATCAATAACCGGATTACCGGTCCAGAGATCATCAATATATATGGTATTACCTGCAACAGCATTTCCTTCAGCCATAAATTGAAAAACACCGATTGCGGATGTATCCAGGGCAGTACCTTCAACCAGAGCAAAATCAGACAGAGCTATGGCATATTGATGCCATTCACCGTCATCAACAGGATCGAATGTAATTTTTGCCTTATGTTCTCCGCTTTCAAACTGCCAGCCAATAGTCTCTACGCCGGCATCTGTTTTCATTTTAAATTTCAGTGAATCAACAAGCCAGGCAGCACTCATATCAATAGCAGGTGTTATATTCCAGCCTGCACCGGACCAGCCGTTACCCCATTCATCACCCTGTACCCATTTCAGTGCGTTGGTGCTTTCTGTTGCTCCGGCATCCTCTTCTATCTCCAGAGTAGATTGACCCCAGGTAAAACCGGCTAATTTGGGATTAAGGGTTTTTCCGTTAAAGAAAACAATGGGCAACACTTTAAAACCTGTTAAGGCCATGTAGTCAAAGATAATTGTTCCTGTTTCTGCATTTCCTTCACCGGCACCACCGATGGAAAACTCAAATGAGAATCCCTTTATTTTATCCAGATCGAGTTTATCATTTCCAGAGATTCCAGACCATCCAGTGCGGTTAAAAGCTTCTCCGCCCCATTCATCCAGGGTGGGATCACCTCTGCCGTCCTTGAGCGGCATACATATTCTGTTCCATCCCGGATCATTATCCAGAATGTAATGAAAAGAATAGTAGTATTCTGTTTCCAGTACATTGTAGGTTTTTGCCCCGTTCTCAGAATCGCTTACATCCTGCAGATTAATACGGAAATGTACTGTGGTTGGCGTTGAGCAGGGTGTTTCATTGTAATACCAAATAACCAGTGAATCATAGGCAGACCAGTCGTATACACTATTGGAATCCGGATTCCAGTGTTCCAGTTTGGTATACCCGCCCCAGCCTTCGATATTGTGAGCAGACCAGTCCAGTTCCATGGCTCCGCTGCCTTCCTGGACCGGATCATCAACATAATCGATCAGGATCCAGCCCTTGGCTGAATCGGCATTATCACTGGTTTGATAATGCTGTCCTCCATGATTGTCGAAATAGGCCCAGTAGTTAGTGTCAGCCGGAGCCTCATCAAAACTGTTGATCACCTGATCCTGAGCCAGTACTAATACCGGAAGCATTACCACAATTACAATAGCTAATATCAAGTTTTTCTTCATAATGTTCTCCTTCTTTTAATTTTATGATAATTACAAAAATAACGAAAAGTTTTTTATTCACCCCCTTTCGTGATTATTTTTCTTCCATTAAAAATTTTTACTAAAAAAAATAAACGTACAAACTAACGACTATACAAACCAGTAGAGTCGATAGAACAACATTCAATCTTTTACTAACCGAAAACCCTGTCCCAATTAGTTTTTTATCTTTTTCCTGGCTTGCCAGAATTTGAGAATATTTCTTTTGAAAACTTTCTGTTGACATAAAACTTGTTATTATCAGAATTCCGCTGGAGAAAACAAACAGAATAACAGCAAAATGCAGAAAATTAATCATTATCAGTGAATGTAATGGTTCCCATATTGTATGTCCGGTCTTTTTTAGAAGTTCGACAATCAGTCTAATTCCTCCGATAATACCGCCGGTTACAAGAGTAATAATAGCTGCTTTCCCTGTGCCTTTTTTCCAGATGATACCCCAGATGAATACTGCTGCTATGGGCGGACTAATGTAGGCCTGCATGCTTTGTAGATATACATACATGTTAGTGCTGATAAATTTGATAAAAGGTATTGCCAGTATGGCTGTTATTACCAAAACTGTAGTTGAGAGTCGACCTACAAGCACCAATTCGTCATCTTTAGCTTTCTTGCGGAGATTACGATAAAAATCCATAGTAAAAAGTGTGGAACTACTGTTAAACACACTTGCTAAAGATGAAATAAGAGCAGCCAACAAGCTGGCAATAACAATCCCTTTTATACCTGCGGGCAATAAATTCCCGGCAACAAGTAAAGGGAATGCTCTGTCCCCAAGATTTCCGTTACCATAAAGGGCCAGGGCGATAATACCCGGTAAAATGAGTATGAAAAGCGGTAATAGTTTAAGGAATCCTGCAAAGATAGCACCGCTGCGTGCCTGCATGATATTTTTTGCACCCAGTATTCGCTGCACAATATATTGATCTGTACACCAGTACCAGATACCAAGAATAGGTGCTCCCAACACAATACCTGTCCAGGGGAAATCTGGATCAGAAAATGGTTTAAATAATTCGAAATGACCCATCGGAACCGCTGCTCGCAGAGCTGCAAAACCACCAATTTCATGTAACCCAAATAAAGTAAGTATTGTTGCACCTGCAATTAAAACAATTGTTTGCAAAATATCAACTCTGACTATAGCATTAAGCCCGCCTGCAATGGAGTAAATACCGGCAATGACAACGATCACCACTGCAGAAGTAGCGATATCCCACCCTAGTGTTTCATAGAGCAAAAATCCACCTGCCAGTATGGTGACGGAAATTTTAGTAAATACATAGGCGATAAGAGATACAGAAGTTAAATACACTCTACAGGATCTGTTATATCGTTTTTCCAGAAACTCCGGCAGTGTAAATACACCCATTTTCAGATAAAGGGGAGCAAAGACCCATCCCAGGAGCAGTACCATGAAACACGCTAACAGTTCAAAATTTCCGGCTGTTATGCCCCGTGACGCTCCTGCACCGGCCAGACCAATAAAGTGTTCACTTGAGATATTAGCTGCAAACATTGATGATCCTATTGCCACCCAGCCGACATTTCGGCCTGCAAGAAAATATTCACTGCTGTTTTTTTCTTTTCTGGAATAATAAAATCCAACAGTCAGCAGAAGACCAAAATAAATCAGAATGATAAAAAAATCCAGCATTGTCAGAGATTTGAACATTATTAACCTTTTTAATCAGAAAGTAGTATTACACCATATCCACAAATATGGCAACAAATATACCATACGATTGTTCTTTTGTTTTTTTTAAATTTACAGCAATAAACCACAGCAATACGCTCTTCAAATTATCAAAATAAGTATGACTACATTGTTAAATTGATAATTAATTTTAGTAAAAACTGTTTATTGATAAGTGAATGTAGCCTTTAAACCACCTATCAATACATTGAATTCACCAGGTTCTACTCTGGGCTTATTAGCTCGTCCTATAAAAACAAGATCCTGTTTTTGAATTGTGAATTCCACCTCTTTATTTTCCTCTGGTTCCAGACTGATTTTTGAAAATCTCTTCAAACGTCTGGAGGAAGGTGTAACCGATGCTATATTATCTGCTATATATAACTGTACAACTTCCTTACCTTGCCGGGGGCCGGAATTTTTCACTGTGACGGATATTTTTAATTCTTCACCATCGTGCATTACTTTTTTATCCAACTTGAGATCTGAGAATTCAAATGTGGTATAACTTAAACCATACCCAAACGGCCATTGAGGATTGTAACTGCAAAATTCATTTATATCCTCGCTTGGTTTATGATCATATAAAGTTAAATCATTGGGGAAACGGGGGTAGGTAATTGGCAATTTGCCGCTGGGATTGTAAGTTCCGGAAAGCACATCAGCGATTGCATTCCCTCCTTGTATCCCCGGTAAATAGGCCATAAGTATAGCCTGGGCCGAGGGTTCAATTTCCCGAATAATCCGGGGCCTTCCTTCTACTAAAACTAATATGACGGGTACATTTGTTTGATAAAGCGATTTAGCCAAATGTAGTTGTTCCTGTTCCAGAGTCAGGTCGCTGATATTCCCCGGAGTTTCACAGTAGGGTTGCTCACCGAGACAAAGAATTACAGCGTCCCGGTCTTCTGTTTCTTTAATAATCTGTTTAATATTATCCATGCTGGGTTCAATATATTTTACATTGTGTTTACCGAATTTTTGTGACAGAGCTTTGAATATAGTATTTTCTTTCTGAGGATAGAGTTCTTCCTGGTCTCCCTGCCAGGTTATTGTCCAGCCGCCATTCAGAACTGACAGTTTATTGGCAGTAGGGCCAGTTACCAATAAACGGGCATTTTCTTTCAGAGGTAAAAATGAATCTTTGTTTTCCAATAAAGTAATGGCTTCCCGGGCAGCTTGTCTGTTAATCTTTCTGAATTTCTCACATCCTACTTTAGAAAGCAGGGAAGGATCAGGATAAGGATTATCAAATAAACCGAGCCGAAATTTTACTTTAAGTATTCTGCGTACAGCTTCATCTATGCGAGACACGGGAACTTCCTCTTTTTTCACCAGATCAATCAGTATGGTATAAAAATCCAGATCTAAAGGAACCATACTCATATCAACCCCAGCCATCACTGCCTGTTTTATGGCATCAGTATAGTCAACAGCAACTTTTTCCCGCTGGTAAAGATTATGAATATCCAGCCAGTCTGAAACAACAAATCCTTCAAATCCCATTTCATCGAACAGCAGCTGCTTAAGGTAAAAAGGGCTTGCATGTACAGGAATACCGTTTATTTCTGAGGAGTTAACCATTACTGTACTGACACCTGCATCTACTGCAGCCTGAAAAGGAGGAACAAAATATTCTCTCAGCATGCGTTCTGGAATCCAGGCCGGGGTTCTGTCCTGGCCAGTCATGGGAAAACTGTAGCCAAGGTAGTGTTTCATACATGCAGCAACTTTATCATTTTGCGAAATAGTATTATTTTCACCTTCCAGGCCTTTAATGTATTCATATCCCATTACTGAGGCAAGATAGGGATCTTCTCCATATGTCTCCCAGAGTCGAGGCCACAGAGGCTGTCTGCCCATACCCATTACAGGATTAAAATTCCAGGATATTCCGGACGCTCTTACTTCATACGCTGTTATTTCACCCTCTTGACGGGAAAGATTTCTGTTCCAGGTAGCTGCCATAGCAATACTCTGAGGAAAAAGTGTCGCACCTTTGGTATAATTTGCACCATGAACAGCATCGATACCATATATTACAGGAATTCCCAGCCGAGTTTTTTTAACAGCCATATTTTGTAAATCAGTAATTATTTCCTGCCATCGTTCAGCTGTGTGGGCATGAGTACCAACATTGAGAATAGAGCCCACATGATGTTCCACAATCACTTCATGCAGCTTTTCAGAATCGAGAGTAAGGGGGTCTTCTGTATTAGGATATCCCCGGGATATGAATTCCAGGGAAATCTGTGTCATCTGCCCCACTTTTTCCTCAACTGTCATACGGGAAAGAAGTTCATCTACACGTTTATCAATGTTGTTTTCTGAAGCTTTCAGAGATACAGGGATTATAATCAGTAACATTAGCATAAGACTTATACTTGATTTTGGAGTCTTAAATCTCATTTTTTTCTCCTTTAAAATATATATTTTACAGTATAATGTATATACATATATCAATCTGAATAGTGTTAGTGATCAAGATTTATTTTAGTTACAGCTCTTTCATATAAAATTCAAAATTCCTCAATAGGTTAACCCAAATCCATAAGGGTAGAGGGGATTATACTGAGTATCGCCCTGATTAATGGGGATTTGATCCATACTGCGCGGCCAGGAGTGGGATAGCTTCCCTGCAGGAGAAAAGTCGCCGAACAGAACATCAGCCACGCCGTGTCCTTCGGTCCCAGGCAGCCAGGCTGCGATAATAGCGTCACAGTCTTCCAGTATGGAATTGAGCAACATGGGTCTGCCCGAGATCAAAATAACAACCACTGGTATTCCGGAGGCTTTCAACTGTTTAACAGTCTCAATATCCTCCTGGCTAAGTGATAAATCAGTACGATCACCCCGTCCCTCTGCATAGGGGGCTTCTCCAATAATTGCAATACCAACATCACTGCCACCAGCATTGCTCCCGTCCATAGTAAAGGATACCTGGGTCTCGTCAGGAACCCGCTGTGCAATTGCATGTAAAATGGTGGTACCGACTGTAATGAGTCCGCGATCGCCCTGCCAGCTGATTGTCCAGCCGCCGCACTGGCTTCCCAGATCATCAGCATTACGGCCGGAAACATGAATACGTTTTTCAGAACCGGTTAAGGGAAGAATGTTTCCTTCATTCTTAAGCAAAACAAGAGACTGCCGAACACATTTTCTGGCTACTGCACGATGTGCCGAGGAACCGATTTCTGATGTAAAACTGCGGTCAGTAAATGGTGATTCGAATAATCCGAGCTGAAATTTAACACGAAGTATTCGGCTTACAGCATCGTTGATTCTTTCTATTGATACATGTCCCTGATCTACCAGAGTATCAAGAGTATTAATAAATGTGATGTATTTATCTGGAACCATTACCATATCAATCCCTGCGTTGATTGCCTGTTTTACATTACTTTCGTAATCTCCGGATAGCTGATCGATAGCAGCCCAGTCTGAGACTATAAAACCATCAAATCCTAGTTCCTGTTTGAGTACATCGGTGAGAAGGTAATGGCTGCCGTGTATTTTTTCTCCATTCCAGCTGTTGAATGAAGCCATAATAGAACCAACACCGGAATTAATAGCCGCTATATATCCGGGAAGATGAATAGACCGCAGTTCCGATTCACTCAGTTCTGTATTTCCTGTATTTACACCGCCGGTTGTTCCTCCGTCACCTATAAAGTGTTTTGCACAGGCTAAAATTGTTGCAGGGTCATTCAGATCGGTTCCTTGAAAACCTTCCACTGCTGCAGCAGCCATATCTTCTGACAATTCCGGAGTTTCTCCAAAACCTTCATAGGTACGGCCCCAGCGCTCATCACGTACTACTGCAATGCAGGGGGAAAAGGTCCAGTGAATTCCTGTGCCGGTCACTTCTCTGGCAGTTATGCTGGCAGCTTGACGTACGAGTTCGGTGTTTCGGGTGCATCCCAACCCAATGTTGTGAGGAAATATAACAGCACCATATACATTATTATGACCATGCACAGCATCGATGCCGTAGATCAGAGGAATCTTAAGCCGGGTTTGCAGAGCCTGTTGCTGGAAATCATCAACCATATCAGCCCAGGATACAGCATTGTTAACAGAGGGTGCGGAACCACCGCCGCTCAGAATTGAACCCAGACCATAAGAGATAATGTCACCTTCTTGTTGCAGAAAGGCTCTGTCGACCTGTGTCATTTGCCCGATTTTTTTCTGAAGATTCATACGGGCCAGGAGGTCCTTTACCCTTTCCTCGATACCGGCTGATGGATCAAGATATACTGCGGTATTATTTTGCTGCTGATTATTTTTTTCAGTGGAAAAACAACCGGCAATTAACAACAGCAAAAGAATAAATATCAATCTATATAAATGTTTTATCATACGCATTTTTACCTCTGTAATATCATCTGTAAAGCTTTGTATTTATCACCAACTGAGATTTTATAGAAATAAAGACCCGATGCTACATTTTCATTATTGATATCAGTTCCATCCCAGTCAATGATCTGCAGACCTGTTTCCTGAGTAAAAGAGGGGGTAATATCTTTGACAATTTTTCCAATTGAATTAAATATTTTTAATGAATAGTGTTCAGGCTCTTTAATATATACCGGTATATTAACCTTTTCCCGGAAAGGATTGGGGTAACTTTGACCCATGGAGATATTATCAGTTGCGGCATGGAATTCTGATTCATCTATGAACGGTTCCCTTCTGATAAACCGAATGAAATTAATATTAAAACCACCTTGAATTATTGACAAAGTAAGCTGATGTTTACCAGAGGGGATTTCAATAGAATCCAGCAGAACGGTCTGCCAGTTTTTCCAATCGCCGCTGGCCGGAATTGAAATAATTTCTGTTAGATATTGATCATCCAGCATCAGCCGGCATTTTCCCAGGTTATTAGGAGCTGCTGTACGCAGTTCTATATCATATTCTGTTGACAACTCTACTTCAATAGTATAGAGCAGCCATTCTCCATCTTCTGTCCAGCCGACACTGTAGTAAGTTCCCTGGGTGTCATCACTTTCCTCCACATCAACACCGTCATTACGGTATATCCAGCCGCTGTTCCATGTACTTCCGCTACCAGGACCATTAATATTTTGATAGTCAGTATCAAGATATGAGATTCCGATTGAACCAAAATCATAGTCTTCAGCAGGAATTAAGCCTGGTATCTGATGAGTTGAAAACGGTTTGGCTGAGGTCCCGAATTCCTGGTCAAGTAATGCTTTAACTACTCCAGGTCGATAGTCACAATTTTCAAGTTTTAAATTTTCAGCCAGAGCAGAAAACCCAGCTACTGCAGCTTCTTGTGAGGGAGGAGGAGCTGAACCGTTCCAGTAATCGAGAATACGCTGATATGCGTCAGGTATTTCTGCTGAATAAGGACTGGTAAGAGTGGAAACTTTTTTATGAGTCCACCAGCACCAACCAATATCATTGCACTCCAGTAACTGTATACAATTGTAAAACCAGGGATTGGAATTTTCCCCGGATTCTCCCATCCATAGAGGAATAGAATACTGATTTCGCAGGTGTACATAGGACTGGATGGAATTCTGAGTGTTTTCATTCCAGTATTTATGAAAGCTGTAGACCATATTACCGTCAAAGGGAGGGCTTAAAGCTGTAAAATCTGTTGCATACCAGTTACCTTCAATAAATATAATGTGGTTTTTATCTATTTCTCGTATTGCTTTTACAATATTCATATAAAGCAACCGCAGATCAGTATTTGGAATCCCCTGTGGTAAAACCGGTTCGTTGATAAGATCATACCCACCGATCCAGATATCATTTTTATACCGTTCAGCCAGTTTTTCCCAAATTTCGATGGTGCGTTCTTTATTTGAATGTTCTGTCCAGAGACGGGCTTCTATTCCGTCAGCATCTGCAATATTATCTTTGCTTTGTCCGCCTGGGGCACAATGCATATCAAGAATGAGATAGAGTTCATACTGCTTGCACCAGTTCAGCAACTGGTCAATGGTCTCGAATCCTTCTTTTAGAAAAACACCTGGTTGATCTTCAGGAGATAATAACCTGTAATTGAAAGGAAGACGGATTGAGTTGAACCCCCAGGAAGCGATTCTTTCAATATCCTTTTCAGAAACATAATTAGCCCGATACTCTTTATAAAATGTATCAGTAGCTGTTTCTCCGATCAGATTTTTTATTTTGTTTCGAATTGATGTAGGTGACCCAAAGCCGGGAATATGCAACTGATATCCTTCCGGCACCAGCCACCCGCCTAATCCTATTCCCCGGAGAAGTATTTCCTCACCGTTTTTGTTGACTATTTTTTTGCCTTCTGTATGGAGATATTGTGATTTTCCACTGGTGACAAAAAATAATATCAGTATTATGTAAATTATAATATAAATCTTCTTCATAATAAAAATTTACTTACAAGAACCGAGCCAAATATATTGTAAGTAACTAATATATTGTTATTAATGAAATTATTAAATATAATTAAAAGTAATTATTAACAGGATTGTTATTAAAATAATAAAGGTATTATCAAAATAAGAATAGAAGAAGTATAAAATTTATGATAATTGCGAATGATGTTATATTATTTTAATCCCAGCTTCTTACACATGCGGTAGTAATTGGAGGGAGCCAAACCCAGTATCCGGGCAGCTTCTGCATCTGAATTGACTTGTTTTCTTATGTAACTCAAATACTGTTTCCTGAATTTTTTTTCCATTTCTCGCAGAGATTCTATAGCAGTACCTTTAAGGATGAATGTATCCGAATCTACTTCTGATGCATTATTAATACCCAGGGCAGCGGTAACATCATCAGCTTTTATTATTGTATCGCTAGAAATTAACAACCGCTGGATGACATTCTGCAACTCACGTACATTTCCTGGCCACTGGTATTCAATCAACAGTTTACGGGCTTCAGGTGATACACCTAATTTTTTTTGTTTTAAGTTACGGCTGAATATAGTAAGATAATGCTCAATTAATAATTCAATATCTTCATATCTTCCACGTAAAGGCGGAGCAAGGATAGATACAACATTTAATCTGTAATATAAATCTTCCCGGAAATGTTTTTCTTTTACTTGTTTTTTTAAATCCTTGTTTGTTGCTGCGATAATACGTACATCTACTTCGATTTTTTTCTGACGACCGATTTTATCAATTTCACCATCCTGCAGAACTCTTAAAAGAGTGGATTGAGTAGACATGGGAAGTTCGGTTATTTCATCCAGAAAAAGTGTACCTTTATCCGCTATCTCAAAGAAGCCAGATTTTTCTTTACCTGCTCCAGTAAAAGATCCTTTTTCAAAACCGAAAAGTTCACTCTCAATCAAGTGATCTGGCAAACTACCACAGTTAACCGGCAGAAAGGTTTCAAAACGACGTGAGCTTTGATAATGGATATTAGCAGCAACCAGCTCTTTACCTGTTCCGGATTCACCATTGATAAGTACATTAGTTTCATGGATTGCACATTTTTTAATCTTTGTCCGTAGATTTTGTATCTCTTTTGATTTGCCGATAATCTGTTTTTGGGACAGGATTTCTTTGACTGACTGCTCCAGCTTTCTGTTTGAATTAAGGTGTTTTTTCTCCAGTTTTCTTTTTTCATAAGCATTAAATATACTTAAGATAAAATCCGTTGGTTGATAGATTAGATCTTCAATATCTCCCGGATATTTAGTACAGTACCACATAGCTCCTGCATCCAATAACTTATTGGCAAAGGCAAAATCAGTAATATTAATTGTCATCTTTGTGACTATAATAATCTGTAGTGTCTGGTCTATATTTTTTATCGACGACCGGCTGAAGGCAACCCAGAGCGCGCTCTCCTCGCTCTCCTCGCTGGTGAAGCAGCTCCGCGAGCAGCGCCAGCAGGAGCAACAGAAGCTCGAGCGGTACAATGAGCTGCAGAACCAGCGGAGCACGGTGGAGGAACGC
>JAWODZ010000170.1:0-2952 GCA_046483025.1 bacterium | reverse complement strand
AAGGCTAATAAAGGTCAATATAATAATTTACGCTCTCGATATTGGGTTGAAAAAGGAAGGTTGCAATCTGATTTTGCTTACCCTATCAAAGCTAGATGGTTGCTGACAACAAACCGAAAGTTGAAAACATTCCAGGTTATTGGTTATAATTATATGTAAAGTTAATTAATTATTAAATATTAAGATTGTATTTTCTATTGTAAAAAATGCTTTAAAAAAATAAACAAAGGAGCCGATTTATGAATAATCAATTAAGTTACATTAATCCCGCAGATGTAGTAAGAAATGTAGTTGAAATGATGGCTTTGTCTGCCAGAACTGCACCCAAGTCAGCTGGAAAAGATTTTGTAGAAATAAAAATATTATACGGAGAAGAAGTGATTAGGCTTGGAGAAGAAATGATAAAATATGGTATTGAGAAAAACAAAAGAAATTTTGATCGTGATGGTGAAAATGTAAAAAATTCTCCTGCTGTATTGTTGATTGGTTTGAAAGATTCCCAAACATTAGGTCTTGATTGTGGAGCTTGCGGATTTGATCGATGTTCTGATTGTCAGCTACATAGTGGTCCTGAGTTTGATGGACCTCAATGTGCTTTTCGTATTCTGGATATGGGAATTGCTATCGGTTCCGCTGTAAAAATGGCTGGCATGCTCAGTATCGATAACCGCATTATGTATAGGGCAGGCGTGGTTGCCAGAAAGATAGGTTTAATTGAAGCAAGTTTTGTTATGGGAATTCCCTTTTCGGTGACCGGTAAAAATATTTATTTTGATCGTTAGATAATGAACAGAAAATAATGGAAAAATATTTTATGGTTTATCTGTCTGGACCGGTAAAATTGTTTAACAATGATTTAGTCTTGATAGATGTTTTACCCTGCGGAACTGGGTCAGAAAAAATTAACACTATGACAATGAAAATAGCCGATTAAAATATACATGGATAGACTTTTCCAAAAATGAGATATATTCATGTTTTAATAAATAAAAAGGAGTATTTAAATCAATTATAGTATAAGGAATTACTTTAATTAGAAATTAGTAATCATTTTTGATAAAATAAAGAAGAGAATTTTAGCCAAATTGGAGAGTTATAAAAATTAGGGAAAAAAGGAAGATAGTCTACAGGAAAGACTAAATTTTACTAAATTCATTGAAATTGAATTAGATTAAGCTTATTTGAAGGAGGAAAGAAAGATGTTGAATAATTATTTTATTAGAAGAAGAAAAGTGCAGGTGATTAGTTTACTGATCTTTTTAATTGTTTTGCTTGTTCTAGGCGGATGGCCAGTAGTTGCTGAAGAACAGTCCGCTGTAAAATCACTCAGTCAAGACATTGCTGAGATCGCTGAAAATGTAGGACCTGCAGTGGTGAATATTGATGTGGTCCGTTATGTAGAAACTTCACCTTTTAGCGAAAGATTTCCGGGATTTGAATGGTTCTTTGAGGAACGGGAAGAATTTAGAAGAAGAATTCCACAAAAAGGTGCCGGATCGGGATTTATCGTTGATCAAGGATATGTTTTGACTAATGCACATGTTGTTCATGGGGCTGAGGATATTATGGTGACACTTTCAGATGGGCGAGAATTTGAAGGAGAAGTCATCGGTACTGATATTACTACAGATATGGCTATCATCAAAATTGATGCGGACAATCTACCAGTGGCAGAATTGGGGGATTCTGATGCCCTGCAAGTCGGAGAAATTGTTATTGCTATCGGTAATCCCTATGGCTTGGAAAAAACGGTTACCATGGGTGTTGTCAGTGCTAAAGACAGAGATATTCAGACCGGTACAGAAGGACAGGAATATCGTAATCTCATCCAGACTGATACTGCAATTAATCCGGGAAATAGTGGTGGACCACTTTTGAACACCGACGGAGAAGTAATTGGTATTAATACTGCCATTATTCCTTATGCTCAGGGGATAGGTTTTGCTATACCAATTAGTGTAGCGAAACGAAATCTCGATGATCTAATTACCCTTGGCAAAGTCAGAAGGGCATGGTTGGGTGTTTACATCCAGGAAGTCACTCCTGAGATTGCCGAACAGTTTGGTCTTGAAAAAGCAGAAGGAGTACTGGTCGGAGACGTTATAGAGGGAAGCCCGGCTGAAGAGGCAGGTCTTGCTCGAGGTGATGTTATTTTATCGGTGAATGAGGAAGAAGTGAATACACCACAGGAACTGCAGGATACCATCCGTGCTTTAGAAATAGGAGAAAAAGCCACATTGATTGTGAACAGAGACGGGGAAGAGACATCATTTGACGTGGAGATAGGCGAAATGCCTTCCGAGGAAGGTACGGAAACTCAAGAAAAGGTATTTTCTGAACAAACTGGAATCAGAGTGGAAAAAGTAACCTCGGAAATTGCCCGTGAAGCCGGTTTGCCATGGGTTAAAGGGTTAGTGATTACCGATGTTATTCCCGGTAGCTCTGCTGATGAGATGGGTTTGAGAAGCGGGGATATTATCCTGGAGGCAAACCGAAATGAAGTATCTTCTATTGAGGAATGGGAGAGTATTATTAATGAACTTGAGCCAGGTGATACTTTACTTCTCTTGATTTTCCGGGACAGCCATACATATTATGTCCCGATAGAGATTGAGGCACTGGAATAAAATTTTTTGTTGTAAAAAAAAGAAAAAGAGAACCGGCTAATAGCCGGTTCTCTTTTTCTTTGAAAAGGTTTCAAGAAAAATAATGATACAAGTTAAAAAACTAAAAATATTATTTCAAAAGAACAATATATATCTCGTTCTAATTGTAACATGTCCTTGGTCTGTTTTTGCTAGTAATGCTACTTGTACTGGTTCTTTTTTTGTGGTGAGCGTGTCTGGTAGTTCATATGTTAGTGTGGTAAGGTGTTTTTTCTTGCCATAGGGTGTTTTGATGAGTTCTCGTTCTCCTACATCACTGGTTATGGTTGCTTCGTATCCTTTGAAG
>JAWODZ010000140.1:0-3877 GCA_046483025.1 bacterium | reverse complement strand
CGGTCCCATAAATAATTATCATATGAAACTTTGCAGGATGAAATATCATCTTATACTTACACCGTTTGCCGGGCTTTTCTTCAAGAAGCTTATAAAATTTTCCCGGGAGTTATATCCTGTTTTACTTATACCGCTGACCGGACTTTTCTTTTTGTTTTCCTCCTGTGCAGACAGCAGCCGGTCATCCAATGAGCTTGAAGAAATTGATCTTTATGGTGCTTACCGGGAAAGAACAGAAGTGCCTGTAAGCAATATTGCCTCTGGCATTGAATATATCCGTTTGGAAAGCGGAGAAGAATTCATGCTGAATGATCCGCACCTGGTAAATGTGAGGGATAGCCTCATTCTTTTTATTGGTTTCAGGAAAATATATATCTTCAGCAGGCACAGCGGCAAATTCCTCTATGAAATTTCATCCTTTGGAAGAGGACCTGGTGAGTATTCTCACACGACAAATATTTATGATGAGAAGAGGGACCTGTTTTTTGTCAGTTACGGATCTAATAAGAGAGATACAAATAATTACCAGGTTTATTATGCACATGATTTTGCAGGTAAAATTGTTAAGGCTGTAAGCAAACCCCATGTATTTAACCAGGATGGAGATGAGATGCCAATAAGCCGTTTCTGGCCTCTTGACGACACATTGTATGCGGGATATGCCGACAACCTGTCAGGTAATCTGCCTGAAAAGCTTGTTGTCTTTGACCGGGATGGTAAACTCATCAATTCATTTCCAAACTATAATACCTGTACAGGTTATCAGGACCTAACTACTTTTATTATATCAGCTAATAAGGGAAAGTTTTTTAATACAGGCGACACTGTAAGGTTTTACGAGGAACATACGGATACGATCTTTGATATTAATTATAAGCAAATAAAACCCAGGTACCGTATTAACATGGGCGAACTGTTATTCCCGTACCATATGCGAATATCAGCTGACAGATCGGAGTATCCAAAATATTTCCAGGTCAATACCATGCATGAGTCTTCAGGATTCCTGGTATTTTCGGTAAGCATTGATAATTTCTGTCACCTGGTATATTATGATAAAGCAAAAAAAGAAACGATGGTATGTAATATGCCATCGGAATCGGACTTTTACAGGCAAACCCAGTTTACAAGGGCATGCTGCACCGGTTTTGTGAACGACCTGGACGATTTTGTTCCGGTAGGAACAGACAAAAACTTTTACATCAATAGCAATGATGAATTTGTAACACTTGTACCTGCCCTGGAAGTAAAGAGGTGGTTTGATATGAACCCTGAAAAGGCAGCCAGGCTGCCGCTACATCTCCGGGCTTTTGGCGACATAAGAGAGGAAGATAACCCTGTTGTAGTTGTTGCCACACTAAAAAATCCGGGCAAATGATGGGCATATTGAAAAAATATAAAATTACTGCAGGGAGAATAATCCGGCTCTTTACCATCTGTACTGTTTTGTTAATGATTTCATGCTCAGGGGAGGATGAAAGCATGCTCCAGGTAATGCCGGATCATTTTGAGGAAATCGACTTTAGCCTGGATGATATTGCAACAGATCTGAAAGTGATTCCGCTTTCAAACGATGTCCCGGTGCTCAGATCAAGACATGTAGAATGGTATGATGACAGATATTATATCGGGGATTTATATAACAACAGGATATACAGGTTCACCAGCGACGGAAAGTATATAGATATGCTCGACAGGCAGGGGAGAGGTGCTGAGGAGTATCTTTATATTGTGGATTTCTTTATCGATGAAAGGACAGGTCATATTTATATAAGCACGAATATTGACAAAATTGTAGTCTATAATCAGGACTTTGAATTTGTCAGGAACATACCTTATCCACAGGAAAGGGAGGCTGCATTGGATGCGAAGTGGCTTAACGGATCGATACACCTGTTCTACTTTAATTATTCCGGAGAAGGTTACGGATGGGTAAACATTGATACATCAGGACAAATAATTAATTCGAGACAGGCAATTGATAAATATAAATTGCCCTGCAGTGAATTTGATATCCAGATTTTTGAAAACAATGGCCGGCTATACAGGCACTATAACCTGAATGATACAATTTATGAGATAGACAGTACCGGATATCATCCCTATTGCCTTGTGGGCAGGAAATTCAGTGATGGTTACAACCTGGTAGTTGATGAGCGTACCGGTGGGAGATCATATCATAAAACAAATGATCCTTACAGGGAATTCCGGTCTATTTACGGTATTGGTGACTACTGGCTTATTAACTACAGGAAGATTGTTCCATCATCAACCTGGAATGTAATTGAAGAAACTGTTTTATACGACTATAATAAGAATAAATCTTATCTGATAAATAGTTGCAGGTCTGAGCGTGGGGTTCCCGTACACATAGGTCCTCCAAATGACTGGGCAGGCTGGGGAGCGATATTTCCAAGAGCTTACCTGGAAATTGATAATGATAATTATATCCTGTATCCAATGGACTCTTACAGGTTCAATGAAAGGACTCTTTGTGATGACTTTATTAACAGCGATCCCTCAAGACCGGCAATTAAACAAAGAATGATTGATATTGCTGATACACTTTCAATGGAAGATAACCCGGTGATGGTCCTGCTAAAACTGAAACATTAAGTTTAAAGAATGAAGATTTTAGAATATTGCCACGATGAAGATTTAGTTTCTTTTTTCAAACACAAGCTTATTGCCCCAAAAGACCGGATGTCAAAAATAGTTTTAATAATATTTCCGGCAGCATTAATAATGAATCAGATCCTGTTTTGTTATTGCTCAAACTCAAATAATTCAATATTTTATAAATATGAGGCTGCATGAAATGAGGAATAAAATTCTTTTCCTTGTCTTCTTTTACTTTATGCCCGGAAACCGCAGTACCAGAAAGAATTGACATTAAAAATGAGTATATTTGTGTTTAGCTAATTATCATTGGATGAGAATAACTGAAAGGAAATATTTAGATGCCTATATTCAGACTATCGGGCATGAAATCCCGGTTTTAATTCAGAATTATGATTTTTCTGAAAACAAAGGAGGAATTGACTATCTTACAAAATCCTCTGCGGTTTATTCATCGAATATTGAAGGAAACAGTATCGATCTGAACTCTTTTATGAATTATGAATTGAACAAGGAAAAATTCAAACCCGGAAAAGAGATTGAAGAAATTGAGGATCTGATAGAAGCATACGAATTTGCACAAAAAAACAGCTTAACTGAGGAGAATTTATTGAGCTGTCACAAAATATTCTCCGGGACTTTACTGATTAAGAGCAAAAGAGGAAAATACAGAATTGAGCAGGTTGGAGTTTTTGGAAAATCAGGCTTAGCTTATATGGCAATTGAGCCTGAATTTGTCAGGCAGGAAATGAATATATTTTTCAAGGATATTGAGACATTGATTAGTTCAAACCTGAATGCGAAAGAAGTCTTTTATTTTGCGTCGTTGATTCATCTTAAATTTGCACATATTCATCCGTTTCGGGATGGGAACGGAAGAGCTGCAAGATTACTTGAAAAGTGGTTTATTGCTGAGAAATTGGGTCGTGATTTCTGGAAAATATCATCAGAGGAATATTATAAAGCAAACCAGGCGAGATATTATGAGACAATAAATTTGGGATTAAATTATTACGAACTGAATTATGACAGATGCTTAGGATTTTTAGAAATGCTCCCAAATTGTTTAAAATAGGTGAATACACCCCTGTTTATGGATTCTTGTCAGCATTCCTGTCGTCAGTACAAAAATGCATTAGAATTGCAAAATTGTACTAATTCTTTGATACCGGCCTGGCTTGCTCATTGCTTGACATTGAGACCGCAAATTTTCTTTCCAACGTGGATTACTGGAAGAAAATTTCCGGTGATGAAACAA
>JAWODZ010000083.1:0-19430 GCA_046483025.1 bacterium | reverse complement strand
ACCATGTAACACTAACTCTATACCATGAACCCGGATAACTATAAAAAAGGTTTCCTAATACTATTAACATTAGCCTCAATACTCGTCATCGTCGGGGTTTACGCGCAGGTACCAAATAGCACACCAGCGGATACCATCCAAACATACCCAAACGACACCAGCGTCTACAGAGCCGACTACATCGTAATCGACCAAGACCTATTCTACGTAAGAGACGGCACATACTACAACGCCACTGAGGCCATAGAGTCACTGCTAAACATCAACGCCACCAATGAATGGGGCCTAGTCTACGGGACCACCGGAGACTGGTTCAACTATACGGAACTGTCAGGCGCGACACCAGTCTACATGAACCTACACATGCACCCCCTAAACGACACCATCGCCGGCGAAAAAGTAATCCCACAAGTCTACGACAAAGACGACACACATTGGCAGCTCGCATTATACTGGGCCGGTAACGGCACCCAGATCAGCGGAAAAGACTGCCTCGTCATGTACTACGCCCACATAGAATGGGACAACCCAGACGGATTAACCTACATAGAAGCTAATGGAGAGGAACCAACCTAATGAGAAAACTTCCACTATTTTTCCTCTGTCTTCTAGTCCTCGCCCCAACCGTATCAGCAGTCACATAGTTAAGATTTGTGGAGCTGAAGGGGCTCGAACCCTCGACCTCATGACTGCCAGTCATGCGCTCTCCCAGCTGAGCTACAGCCCCGTTTATCAATCCTCATTATACAAAATTTAACAAATAAAATCAAGTTTTTTTATGTAAATCAGACCTCAAAGGTCTTCAAGACCTTTGAGGTCTATTAATGTATAAATGTGCCCGGCACTTTGAAAGTGCCGGACACATTCGAAAACCATCGATTTAATAGATAGCTGTGGTTTTATATTTTCGAACTTTAAATCTACTTAACCCTCCACTCATGAATCCCTGCGGCAAACTCCTTCTGGGAGATGATTTCCAGCCGGATGGCATCAGTTTTGACTGTTTCGAATATGACCTGGTTGAAGGTGTCCTTTTCCGTCCCGTATTCATCTTCTGTATATACCGGACGCCATTCCCCCTCTATTTTATAAAGAATTCTCCAGGATTCCGGAACCCGGCACTCTCCCCTGCCCGTATCATCAAACCAGTACACATCCACAATAGAAACTTCTGAAGGCCGGGGGAAATCATACTGTATCCATTCTGTAGTGCCCTTATGGGGCCAGCAGTGAAAATAGGGTACTTCTTGATCTCCGGAACTTTCCGGTACCAGTTGATCATTCACTGACTGGAGATTTTTTCCAAAAGAAGCAGTAACCGTGCATTTGGAAGCCAGAGTAGGCCGGCCTATCGGCTTCACTGCAGAAGTATCTCCGGCCAGCCAGACTGCCATCTCTCCCGGACCACGATGAGCCCATCCGTAATAAGGAATAGCAGTAAACGGTTTTCTCACCGTCCTGATTCCTTCATCATCTTCATAAAATTTTACTGCCTCGGATTTAATAGTTTGAATCCCGCCCAGCAGATCCTGTCTGTATTGCACTGTAAATTCCGCATCATCAGGCAATAGAAGATTGTGCACATGACCGTCATTCACATCCGGCCATTCTACACAAAAGACAACCGGACCCCGCTGCAAAGCAACCCGGTGACGGTCAGCCTCCACATTATCATGAGCAAACACCCGACGAACCGTCATGGGCAAATTTAGAATTATCTCATCATCCTGATACCACTCCTGGTCAATCCTGGTATATCCTTTTTTGATCCTGATCTTACGAACAGATCCATTTACAATCAACTGAATATCTTCAGTGTCACTATTCCTGAATCGGTATAAATCCGTAGCCAAAGCCTCCCCTCTGGCCCAGCCGGGTATACGCAAATACATTGAGAATCGGCTGCCTGGATTTTCAGGTTTGATCTGGAGATGAATACGACCGTCCCAGGGATAATCTGTTTTCTGAATAACCTGAACCTGCTGACCGTCGATTTCCATCTCAGCTCTTCCGGAAGCATAGAGATTAATGTAAAGTTTATCATCCTGTACAGCATACATATATCCCGGTACAGAGGCCATGAATCTGGTGACATTGCCGGGACAGCAGGCACAGCCGAACCATTCCTGCCGCTGATGCTGACCCACAGAACTTAGGGGATTAGGATAAAAAAAATGTTTGCCGTCCAGAGAAACTCCGGAGAGTAAGGCGTTGTACAGAGTCCGTTCCATTATATCTATATACTTCGCATCACCGTGAAGCAAAAAAAGACGATGATTCCAAAAAATATTTGCAATGGATGCACAGGTTTCATTATAAGCACTCATATTGGGCAGTTCATAATTCCCGGCAAATCCTTCATTGGCTCCCTGCTGACCTATACCGCCGGTAAGATAGAGTTTTTTACCGGTAACATTCTGCCAGAGCCGGTCTATTGCTGTTACATAGGAATGATCTCCGGTAAGTGTTGCTACATCAGCCATACCGGCATACATATATCCCGCCCGTACTGCATGTCCCACTGCTTCTTCCTGTTCAGTGACTGGTTTATGATCCTGATTATATTCACCCCATAGTTCACGTCCGTCCAGCGGTTTGCCCCGGACATCAAGAAAAAATTTGGCAAGGTCAAGATACTGTTCTTCTCCGGTCACCCGAAAAAGCTTAACCAGCCCCATTTCTATCACCTGATGACCAGGCGGTTTCTGCAGACTGTCAGGACCAAAACAGCGGTCAATAAGATCAGCGAACTTCACGGCAACGTTGAGAAGTGTTTTCTTGCCAGTAGCCTGATAGTGAGCAGCAGCAGCTTCAAACAGATGACCGGCATTATACAGTTCATGACTGCCGGAAAGCTTTTCCCAGCGTTTATCGCCAAACCAGTTTTTCAAATGCTCGGCATTGTTTGTCCGAGCAGTGTACAGATAGCCGTCTTCTTCCTGGGCAGCAGCAATAAGAGTAATGACACTGTCAAGGTAAGCTTCCAGTTCCGGATCCTTCTGCAGCATCAGGGCATAGGATGCCCCTTCCAGAGTTTTGTACACATCAGTGTCATCAAAAGGATAAATACCCTGGTGTTTTCCCCGCGCCAGACTGCCGGCAAGGGCAAAGTTATCCAGCCGGCCGTTCTCTTCACATTTTTTAAATGCATGAGGAATAGTCACTGTCCGGTTTGTTTCCATACGTGGTTTCCAGAAACTGTCATTGATATGCACCCGGGTGAAAGAGACAGGCCGGATACGGTATCCTTCAGAGGAAGGCTGAGAACAGACCAGAAACAGTATCAATCCCAGTACTGTGATAGTAATAAAAATTTTGGTTTTCATAATAACTCCCTTTTTTTATTATAATGTGTATAATTTATCATCTCGCAATATATAAAGGATAAAGGAAAGAGTATATTAGAACATGAGAACGTAAGAGCTTTAGAGCTATAGAACGATCTTAAAGTAGACGTTCAGAAGCCGTAATTGTCAGCAAACGGCTGACCGCGTATCAATTTGCGGTCTGCCGTCCGCGGTCTGCGGTCAACAAAAGGGGAAAGGGTGAACATAAGAACTTGAGCAAACAGAAGACCCTGTGAAACAAAGACCCTTAGACACAATGACTCCAAGACTCTAAGACTCTAAGACTCTAAAAACTAAATCACAGTTCGTTCTTGTTCGTTTTGTTAGTTGCTAATTTATAAAAAATTGACAAAAAAAATTCAAAGAACAAAAGTGTATCATTCTTTCCAACGCTTATTATTAATAATAATCTCTCGTATATCCACTGCTTTCATCCCGGCTTTCCGGGCAGCTTCCAGCCCCAGATCACCATCCTCAAAAACCTGACAGAATTCCGGCTCTACTCCCAGTTGCCGGGCTGCTTCCAGAAACATATCAGGTGCCGGTTTGGGCGGCAGAAGATCATCCGCTGTTAAAATAACGGTAAAGAATTGTTCCAGATCCAGGCTTGAAAGAGTTGCCAGTACATTTTTCCGACGCCCCCCGGATACAACAGCCAAGGGCAGTTTCTTTGCATATTTCCTGGCTGTCTGCACTACAGGATCTATTGGCTTTATCAGATGAGCTTTTTCCTGAAAATACCGGTGTTTTGTTTCCACCAGCTGTTTTGCATTAAGATTACTGTTAAATTCCTTATTATAGAGCTGGACAATTTTTTCTTCATTCATTCCTTTTAGCGCGTCCAGGAACTGAGACCGGTAGGGTTCTCCGAAATCAGCAAATGCCCTGGCCCAGGACTCCATATGCAGGGGCATGGAATCTGTCAAGGTTCCGTCACAGTCAAAGATAAGTGCTTTACTTTGCTGCCATACAGGGATCATAAAAAACCAATTTTTACTTTAACCAGTAAAGTAAAGATAAGCACCAATTATCAGTACTAGAACAATAATCGATGAGACAATATCGCGAGCATCCCAGCTCATCCTCGATTCTTTACGGTGTTCATCTGTCATGGTGGCATACGTTAAACCACTGATCTTCTCATAAGCAGGGGCTTTGGTCATATAACTGACAATGATCATAACAGCAATACAGACTAAAAATATCAATAAACTGTAATACTGGAAAAAGATATTATTGACAACCCAGAAGAATGTACCTTCTGCATAAGTAAAATCCTGAACCATTTTGACCGGTGTATCTACGATTAATCTGAAGAGGCCCATAGCAAAACCTGTAATCAATGCAGCAAGACAGCCTTTGGCGTTGAGCCGTTTGTTAAAAACGCCGAAGAAAAAAACCACAAAAATCGGTGGAGCAAGATAAGATTGCACACCCTGGAGATAATCATAAAGTCCCCTGCCTCCCTTAATCACCGGTATCCATATTAAACCGATAATCACCATAACAGTGGTTGCAATACGTCCTATCCATACAAGCTGTTTTTGTGAAGCCTGAGGTTTCAGCCGTGCGTAAAAATCCATGGTAAATAATGTTGACGAAGCATTGAAAACTCCTGCCAGGGAGCTCATCAAAGCAGCCAGCAGGCCAGCCACAACAATACCTCTTACACCCACAGGTAGAATATATGCCACCAGAAGAGGAAAGGCCTGTTGTGCATTATCGCGTATTAGTTCACCCTGAGCATTAAAGAATACATCACTGATACCCTGAACTTGTCCGCTTTTAGCAATAGCAAAGCAGATCATACCCGGAATAATAAAAATAAATACAGGCAACAGTTTCAGGAATGATGCCCAGATGGAACCGCGGCGTGCCTGAGTTTCATTTGGAGCACCCAGGACTCTTTGTACGATATACTGATCTGTACACCAGTACCACAGGCCGATAATCGGAGCACAGAAAAGCATACCCAGCCAGGGATAATTATCATTAAAATACCAGGCCATACGACCGGCTTCCCTGACAGGTGCCCAGGTTCCCTCTATACCTTCGGGCACCAGTGGTTTCCAAAGATTGAACATGTCTGAACCGCAAATAGCCCGCAATTCACCCCAGCCGCCCAGAGCTTTTAAACCAAAAATGGTGACCAGGATAGATCCGAATATCAATATTATGGTCTGCAGGGTTTCCGTATAAGCCACTGCCTTTAAACCGCCAAGTATAGTATAAAGACCTGTTAATACAATAACCAGTATGGACCCGATCCAGAAACTGTCTAAACCCATAAAATTGATATCAGGTAAAAGAACACTAAATACTATACCTCCTGCAAAAATGCCTACAGCAATTTTTGTAAGTATATAGGCAACAAGTGATATCAATGAAAGAACAGTACGTGCTGTAGGTGAAAAACGTTTTTCAAGAAATTCGGGCATGGTAAATACTTTAGAACGCAAATAAAAAGGAACCATAACCCATCCAAGAACCAGCAGACACCAGGCATGCAGCTCATAATGAGCCATCGCAACACCATCGGTGGCTCCGGAACCTGCCAGGCCAACCAGATGTTCTGAACCAATGTTAGAGGCAAAAATGGAAGCACCAACGATAAACCACCCAAGATGCCGGCCAGCTAGAAAATAATCAGTAGAAGTATCCTGTCGTTGTTTGATCACCCACCAGGCAAGACCCAATATGATGACAAAATAACCAGCAACAATGATCCAGTCAATAATATGTATATTGACCATATATCTCTCCTTTCATTTTTGTGCAGTGATTTTAAAATGGGTTTTCCGTTTTATATAAATTATTTTTTGGCTGGTTATAGAAAATATCGTTTATTCCCAGCAATTTTAACGCTTCAAAGAGATACTTTCCCGCATGTTTAAACCCTATACTGGTATGGTGCGGAAAACGTTTTTCAATGAGAACATGGCGATAGAATCTGTTCAGTTCCTTTATGGCAAAAACGCCAATACTTCCGAAGGATTTGGGATCAATATCAAGTACTTCCCCTTCAGCTATATATGATTTTAGTTCTGTCTCTGCAGTGGACTGCAGTCTGAACATGGTTATTTCACCAGGCCTGATCCTCCCTTCCAGCGTGCCTCTGGTGATCTCAGGATCTTTGTCCGGTTCCATTAACCTGTGCATAATGAGCTGATATTTCATGGAAGTATCAACCATACAGGAAGAAGGGGTGTTCCCGCAGTGAAATCCCATAAAAAGTTCATCCTGTCGATACTCCTTTGCTGCTGAACCAGCCTGTTCATACAAGTCTCTGGGAACAGTATTATTAATGTCCAGAAGAGTGGGAGGGAGAAGCGTGGCGCAGCCAACCATATATTCACTCAGAGTACCATATATATCCACTTCACAGGAAACAGGGATATTACGGGAAGCCAGTCTGGAGTTTACAAAACAGGGCACAAATCCAAAATATTTTTCAAACGAGGGCCAGCACTTATTGGCAAAAATACCGAATTGGCTTGCTCCTAAATTATCTTCCATAAACTGAAGCAACGCTACTTCATACTGAGCAAGTTTTTTAAGTAATTCCGGATATGTATTTCCGGATCCCAGTTCTGAAGACATGTCTTCCACTGTATCTGCAATACGTGAATCGCCCTCTGCAGACCGGTATATATCATACAGATCCAGTTCACTGTTTTCCATAATCTCCACACCTAAATTAAATAGCGGCTTAATGGGCGCATTGCAGGCCAGAAAATCATAGGGACGGGGACCAAATGAAAATATTTTAAGGTTCTTAAGCCCCAGTAGTATACGACTGATTACAGAAAAATCCGCAATCATATCAGCTACTTCATCAGCTGTTCCCACCGGATATTCAGGGATATAAGGGTACAGATTTCTCAGTCCCAAATTATAGGAAGCACTCAGCATACCACAGAAAGCATCTCCCCTGCCCTGAATGAGATTTGCACCGCTCTCTTCTGCAGCAGCAGCAAACATAACCGGTCCTGTAAATTTCTCTGCCAGAAGTGTGGAAGGACCTTCAGGTCCGAAATTACCCAAATAGATAACCAGACTGTTGATTCCCTTTTCTTCGACTTCTTTGAGCGCCTGTATCACATCTTTTTCATTTTCAACTATTGTTTGTATCTCAATAACCGAAATATCCTTTTTTTCACAGCTTTTAACCAGGGCTTGCCTGCGCTTCCGGGACAGTTCTACCGGAAAACAGTCCCGGCTTACTGCCACAATACCCGGTTTTATGTCAGGAATGTTATTCATAAAAAGCTCCTTCTTTTTTTATTGTTTCCTATATATTGATTTTTACTTTTTTATTCCTTCGTCTTTATTCTTTAGTCTTTGTATCTTAGAGTCCTTGAGTCTATTGAGTCATAAAGCCTTAGGTCTCGACCTTTTAAAATAGACCGCAGACAGCAGACGGCTGACCGCAAATTGATACGCGATCTGCCGTCTGCGGTCCGCCGTCTTTCTGTTTTCTGGCCTCTGTCTACTGACTTCTGAACATTACCTCTTTCACGTTCTAAATTTCTGTTTTATTTTTCATCTTTCTTGTTTTCTTCTATAGCATCATCCTGACCATAATACGCATCCGGTCCATGTTTACGCTGAAAATGTTTTTCAATAAGAGAAGTCTTCAGTCTTCTGGTCCGGGGATTTATCTGCAGTGTATAAAATGCAATACGGGCCAGTTCCTCCAGCATAACACTGTGGTACACAGCCTCCTTTGCTGACTTTCCCCAGGTAAAAGGGCCATGCCGGGCTACCAGAACCATAGGGGTATCTGCAGGAGAAATATCTGTGAATGTATCAACAATCAGCTTACCGGTTTCAACTTCATACTGTTTTTCAATTTGTTTATTACTAATAACTGCAGTACAGGGAATATCACCTTTTACCAGATCAGCATGAGTTGTACCCATAACAGGAATCGATTTACCGGCCTGAGCCCAGGCAGTGGCATACGATGAATGGGTATGACAGATTCCGCCAATGTTTCCAAAATGACGATACAGTTCCATATGAGTGGGTGTATCTGAGGAAGGCTTCAGCTTGCCGCTTACAATCCGGTTATCAAGATCCAGGACCACCATGTTTTCCGGAATAAGTTCAGGATAAGGAACACCGCTTGGTTTAATCGCGAATACTCCCGAATCTTTATCAAAAGCACTGACATTACCGAACGTTTCGATGACCAGTCCTTTATCAGGCAACTCCAGATTTGCCTCAAAAGCTTGTTGCTGTAAGGATCTATATTTATCCATCTATAACTCCATACTGGTTTGCTTTTCCAAAAAATGCCCTAACTGTTTATATCTTTTATACAGTGTTTCATAAACAACAGCACGGGCAGGATCGGGCTTATATGTGGTTTCAAATCCCTGACCCATGCCTTCCTGTGCAGCTTCAAGAGAGGGATAAATTCCTGCTGCAGTGGCGGCAGCCATTGCACTTCCCAGGGCAACGGTTTGTTCGGAACGGGCAATACGCATTGATCTGTCAAGTACATTACAAATAGTCTGCATGACAAAAGAATTCTTTTTGGAAACTCCTCCAAGTCCGATCACTCCTTCGATAGGCACTCCTTCTGTTTCAAAACGATCAACAATGGCCCGGGCGCCAAAAGCGGTGGACTCAACCAGAGATTTATAAAAACGAGGTGCATCTATACTCAGATTAAGACCGGTTACTGCAGCCTTGAGCCGCTGATTGGCATCAGGAGTGCGGCGTCCGTTCAGCCAGTCAACTGCTACCGGATCATCAGGTTTCACAGGCAGCTTTTCAGCTTCCCTGGAAAGAGCAGGAAGAATTGAATCATCCAGTCCGGAAATCTCAGTGTCAGGAACATTCTTTACTGCAAAAAGCAGCACATCTTTAAACCAGGCATAGACATCACCAAATGAAGACTGACCTGCCTCCATTCCCAGCATTTCCGGAAGAATGGAACCGTCAACCTGACCGCAGATACCTGATACCAGTTTCCCTTCCATTTCCTTGAGAGGGGCTATCAGCATATCACAGGTGGAAGTCCCCATTACTTTACAGAGATGATAGGGTTCAATTTGAGCGCCAATTGCACCCAAATGAGCATCAAAAGCACCCACACTAACCTGGACATTTGTTGAAAGTCCTAATCTTTCAGCCCATTCCCTGGAAAGGGTTCCTGCAGAATAATCAGCAGTAAAGGTCTGTTTATAAAGTCGTGAGCGTATACCGGAAAAACGGCGGTCTAATCCGGATAAAAATGTTTCTGGAGGAAGACCATTCCAGGATGCATGCCACATAGCTTTATGACCTGCAGCACAGCGGCTGCGTTTAATTTTCACAGGATCCTGAGTATCAGTCAAAAGTGCTGGCATCCAGTCACAATGTTCCACCCAGGAATAAGCTGCCTTGTTTACCTTATCATCTTTACGCATTATATGCAACATTTTTGCCCAGAACCACTCAGATGAATACACTCCCCCGATATATTTCGTATAATCTTCCCCTCCCCAGGTTCGTGCATAATGATTTATTTCCTCAGCTTCTTCCACTGAAGTATGATCTTTCCAGAGAACAAACATAGCATTGGGATTATCAGTAAAATCCGGAGAAAGTGCAAGCGGATTACCATTTTCATCAACTGCACAGGGAGTGGAACCAGTAGTATCAATACCTATACCTTTTACAGATTCTGCAGTTTTTTCAGGTGCCTGAGAAAGACTTTGTTTTATTGATTTTTCCAGGGATTCAATATAATCGAGGGGGTGTTGGCGAAATTTATTTTGGTTAGGATCACAATATCGACCCTGTTGCCATCTGGGATACTCACAGATAGATGAAGCAATTTCCTGACCATTTAGAGCATTAAAAATAACTGAACGCACAGAGTCTGTACCAAAATCAACCCCAATAACATATTTACTGGCCATGTTCCCTCCTTAAGGTGAATGATAGTAATCAACATTTTCCCGGGTAATAATATCAATAGGCATCATGATTTTCTTTTTAACAGGCTCTTGCATAACAACATGCCGAAAAAGAGTATAGATGCCCTGATACCCCTGCTGCTCACTCTGCTGGCTGATAAGAAAATCAATAGTACCTGATTTCAGACAATCCAAATTTTGTTTGATAAGATCATAGCCGATCAGATGAATATCTTCATTACGACCGTTTTTTTCTAAAATACGACCCACTATAAAAACAAGAGCATTGGAAACAAAGATACCTTTTAAATCAGGTAAATTCTGAAGGAGCGGCTCTATAGTTGATGCAAAGTCTACATGAGTTTCTTCTCTGATTACACTGTCTATTTTTACCTGATAAGAAGGATACGATGAAAAGTAGGTTTTAAATCCTTTAATACGTTCTGCTATATGGTAATCCTGGGGGAGAACCTGAATAGCAGCAATTGTAGCTGGTTCTGGTAAAAGTAAGTGCATAAAACGAGCAGAAAGCTGCCCGCTTTGAAATGAATCCTGCATAATGCAGGAAAGGCAGGAAGATTGGGGAATATAAGTATCAAAAAAGACAAAGGGAAGAGAAAAAGGGATTTTTGATACGAATTCCTGAGAAATCTCAGTGAATACCGGTGCAATGAGCAGTCCGTCAAGATCAGCAGAAAGAACCTTATCAGCAGCCCGGGAAAAGGACATATGTGAATAGCGATTATAGTAAAAAGGTAACAGTTCTACTCTATGAGAATTAAGTTCTGTTACAGCTTTTTCAATACCAGAAGCCGGTCTTTCCCAAAATCCCCCGTCCTGGTGCGGATCAGGCATTAATACACCAAAATAAAATGGCTTCTTGCGTTTAAGCTGACGGGCAAAAATATTGGGGGTATAGTTGAGCTTTCGTATGGCATCTTTTACCTTTGCTTCTGACTCTTCAGAAACCCCTCCCCGATTATGTATAACCCTGTCAACTGTACCCAAAGATACATTTGCTGCCTGAGCGATTTCTTTTAATGTAGACATTTAATGCCTCAATAATTTAATAAAAATTATTATATCGTGTACGTGCACAAAAAATATAAATAATAAATATTTCAAAATCAATAAAAATATAATAAAAATTAATTCATTTTTTAAATTTTTGAATCACTCAAAATTACTTATATTAGATTAAACATCACACCTATCCCCAATTCTTCCTTTATTTGAGCTTTATCAATAACATCTTCATCATAAATTAACTGTATATTAAAAGAACATGTTATAAAACTATTAAGCTTGGAAACAAAAAGAGCATCCCAGTTAATATCAACTTCATCCAGATGTTGAAAAGAGGTAAACATATTAAGCGTTGACCGTATATTTAAATTTTTCATAACCTGCATATCAAAGGTTGTTTTGGATTCAATCCCTTCTTTAAATTTAAATTTTTCAATTTTTGCTGTTGACGGATCATCTGAATATTTAGTAAAATTATCAATAATTGTTTGTTTCAATCCTGCCCCGATTTTACTGTCCAGAACATCTTTAACCTGAAATTGTAATCCAAAACTCTGAGTTAAATAAGCCGGATCCCAGAAATCTGATTGTGGTTCAGGCGGGGTAACACTGTAATTATATCCTCTCGCAAACTGCGTCAATAAAGAAACACCAAGATAGTATCTAATAAATGAAGAGGTTTGCAATATGACAGCTCCGTCAAAATTAATCTTATCCTTTGAATTTTTAATCTGTCCATCGCCCTCTTTAATCTGACCAAACTCCATAAGATGGGTAAATTCCCATTCCCACTTCTCTCCAGTATATTTAGTCTGTGCTAAAAGCCGCGAACTCCAGGATAATGAATTTACTCCTCCTTTAGACCAATTACTGTAAGAATACTGATTAATATTGAAAAAAACATTCAGCTTTTTTGCCCAGTTCTTTTTTTCTTTTTCCTCATCCTTTTTCTCTTTTTCTTCCTCTTCCTGATCACAACTGATAACACCATATAAAATTGTAGAATGTGCTTTTTTAATAAACGGATTAATACATATAAATATCATTAACAGAAAATAAATAAAAAAATTTCTGTGTTTATAACAACCCATATGCTAATCTCTCCCTTCAATACGAGTTTTTAATTCTGAAATCATATTATCCATATTTATTCTATCCTGCTCCATAGTATCTCTGTCCCGGATGGTCACAGTTTGATCGTTAAGTGTTTGAGAATCCACTGTAATACAAAATGGAGTACCAGCCTCATCCTGTCTCCTATACCGTCTCCCAATTGCTCCGGACTGATCATAAAATACTAAAAACTCCTTAATTAACTTTTTTTTAAATAATGAACAAATTAATTAAACTGTTCCTGAACATCATTTTCCGTACTCTATTGAATCCAAGAATTCATTCCATTCCCCTCTTACCTCCTCAGCTCCTTTTATTAGATATGTTATCCATTTCTGCTGGGCTTCGGTGGGTTTATCTGAATTTTCTCTAACCTGATGGAACAACCAGTTCATTCGTTTCAATATATTAGAACCATTTGGCGATAACCGTTCCGGCGTAATACGAGACCTTAGTTCATAAATATCTTTGATAAGATGGGAAGCTTCTTGATCCCTGTACTGGTTTTTAATATATTCAGTTACTTGTTTCATCTCATCCAGAATTGTACTCAAATGATTCATGCTGATGGCAAGATTATGAACTAATCGGTAACATTGATTTGTATTTTTTGGAGGAATATCATGTCTGGGATCAGGCAAAATTTTTACCTCCATTTTATCCAGCATGGTGCCATGTTTGTTAACCATAAACACAGAATATAAGCCCGGTGGAAGTTTCAGTCTTCCGGCATACCTGTCAGTTGAGATATCTTCATTTATCAGGGACAGATCCTCTCCCAGGTTCCAGGTAATCCGATGTACACCTGGCCTAGTATCCACTTTAAACTTCCACAAAGTCATTTTATCAAAACTGCTTATTAGAATATTAAGTCCGTTTTGATTGTATCCCTTCGGAATATAATAATTTATAACAGCACCATAATCCGGATTTGGTGCCATATAAATATCATCTCCTTGATTAGTTCTATCGCTTACCGGTATATAACGATAGCCATTCCTTATATTGAGCAGGCAGGGATCATCTTTGTTTATCTTATATATTTTTCTCATCCAGGATATATCATCCAGGATGTATATACCCCTGCCATGAGTGGCAATAATTAAATCATTCTCTCTTGGGTGTATGTGTATGTCTCTGACCGGAAGTGCGGGTATTCCGAGATTAAGAGAATACCACCTACCTCCTCCATCAATCGACACAAAGATACCTCTTTCAGTGCCGGCAAAAAGCAAATCCGTATTTTTCCTATCCTCAATTACGCAATGAACATAACTTTCAAGACCTTGGGTAATCTTTTTCCAGGTAATTCCCATATCATCCGATCTAAATAGATAGGAATTAAAATCACCCAACCGATGCTGGTCAATACTAAGATACAACCTGTTGGTATCTGCTGCAGATGCTTCTATCTCTGATATCCAGCCATTATCAGGTCCGGGAAGATGCTCCCTCAGATTATCCCATGATTTGCCATTATTATGCGAAACCTGCAGGTTGCCATCATCTGTACCTGCTATAATAAGTCCCTGTTTCAACGGACTTTCAGCAATTGATATTATTGTACAATGATATTCAGCTCTGGTATTATCAGGTGAAATGGGACCTCCACTTAATTTCATCTTATCCGGATCATTTGTAGTCAGATCTGGGCTTATTACAGACCAGGTCTCTCCCCGATCTTTGGATCTGAAAATTACATTTCCACCATAATAGAGTATTTCAGGATTATGAGGTGATAAAAGCACAGGTGAATCCCAGTGAAAGCGATATTTCTCATAGGCAGCACTTGTCCCAGATGGACCAATTGGATAAGGTTGGATAAATCGTTCCTCCCCGGTTTTGAGATTTGTCCGTGTTATATCACCAAAATGTCCGTTATAAATTATTATATTGTTATCAGCAGGATGAGCAAAAGCATACATCCCATCAGCCATATCGCGCAGCCTGGTCCAATCTTTACCAGTAGCTCCTGTTTCTGCCCACCTTTGAGAGGGGCCCTTCCATATCTCATGGTCCTGAAATCCCGAATAAAGATTATAAGGATATTGCATATCATAACCAACATGATATGCTTGAGCCATGGGAATATTGTTAAGAAAATTCCAGTTCTTGCCTCGGTCAAAAGACACGGAAGCTCCTCCGTCGCAACCATGAAGAATATGGGCAGGATCTTCAGCATCCATCCAAAAAGCATGATGGTCTCCAAAGGTAGATCCAGTGTTTCTGCTGAAATCTTTACCCCCGTTTTCAGAATTATAGAGCCCCCCTGCCAGAGCCCAGACATTGAAAGGATTATCAGGACTGACATAAAGATCTGTATAATAGAAAGGCCGGTTATTGATACGCCTATTATCATTGACCATTTCCCAGGTACCACCTTCATCATCCGATCTCCACAGTTCACCATTTTCCTGTGATTCGATCATCGCATATATTATTTCAGGATTAGCTTTTGATATATCCACTTCTATTCTGCCAAGTAACTTTTTCCCCGGCAGACCATTATTCAGGGAAGGATCAGTAAGATGTTTCCAAGTTCTTCCGGCATCAACACTTTTATATAAACCGCTCCCCGGACCTCCACTCCTGAAATGCCAGGGTTTTCTCAAATAATCATACATACCGGCAAATATAATATCTGGATTCTCCGGATGTAAACATATTGAAGAAGATCCTGTTGTGTTATTTACATACAGAATTTTGTCCCACGTTTTTCCACCATCAACTGACTTGAATACTCCTCTTGCCTTGCCCTCAGACCATGCCTTTCCCATGGCTGCTGCATAAACTATATCCGGGTTTTCAGGATGAACAACTATATCTGAAAACCTCTCTGTTCCTTCAAGACCAAGATGTCGCCATTTATCTCCTCCATTATTCGATCGGTAAATACCATCACCAAAGGATATATCATTCCTGGGATCTCCTTCTCCTGTGCCCACATATATAATATTATTATCAGAAAACGAAATAGCAATAGCACCTATTGACGGAGAATCTGTTTCATCAAAAATCGATGCAAAGGTAGTGCCTCCGTTTCTGGTTCTGAAAAGACCTCCCACTGCGGTTCCAATAAAATAAGTTTTATGATCGCCGGGTATACCGCTGACACAGGTTACTCGTCCTCCAAAATGTGCCGGCCCCACACAGCGCCAATCAATGTTATGCATTTCAGGCAGCTGACCTGTCACCCTATCAGTAGTGAAATGTAACAGCAAGGTTGCAAATAAAAGTTTTATTAATATTTTTTCATATTTCATTTATTTACATCTCCTTTTTGATTGAAACCTCTCCTGTATCGGTTTACCCCTGTATTGAACTGTTTTGGTTTCACCAGTAGGAACTACTGTAATCCTGAATTTTTCTGTTTTCAGGGATTCAGGATCTCTCTCCCCCCACGGTTGTATGAACAATAATCCGGCATTATCATCCCAGATGAATTCTGTATACCAGGTATTTGTATCATCCAGCTTAAAAGCCAACTGACCATTTTCAAAAAATGTCAGTTCCTGGATTAAGATTTCCTGATTATTACGGATAATTATTCTGAGAGGATCAGGGAGCACTTTTACTATGAAATTTCCAATCTTTTTCTCAATCGAACCAGAAATCTCTCTAATACTTACTACCGGTTCAGGATACTTTTTCTCATTCAGGACAGGTGTACAGGGGAACTCTCTGTCCATAGTTACCGGTTTAAAGGTAATCCGGATACTGACTGATCCGGACTCTCTTATTTCAAGCAAAGCCGGGAGACTGCCACAATAAATGGTTTGGGTCTGAACAGCTGAACTATGGAATGTGAAGATCAGTACCAATATAAGTATTAGTTTAAGGAAAAAATCTCTGTTAATTATCATAAAAATATATTTTTGCTTTCTATGATAACTCATTATAACCTATACCTTAATTCAATTAAATGTTGGGGCTGTGAAATAGGAAGATCTATCCGATAGGTTCCCTGCTCTCCTTTTACAATTTCAATTTTCTTACCGTCCATAGTTAAGTTGAGTACTGTGCTCTGAGGGGCAAATACTGTCAGTCTGGTGATATGTTTATCATCAGTACGGTTTTCAATTTTAAATCGTAGATTTTTCAATGATTTCTCTATAAGAATTTCCTGTTCACTGACAAACCCATCCCGATCAAGTTCAACACTCAACCGGTTCTTTTCAGTTATTATGGAAAATCTGTTTTTCAGTCCGTCTTCAGGAATTACAGAAAAGCCATCTTTGTTTTCCTTCAGGATCCCCCCGTAAGCTATCCATCCGAAAATAGGATCATCCGTAAATATGGTTTCGGCAATCCTCATGGCAGCACCATTGCCCAGGTCTGCTTCACCGTCATACATCCATGCCCCCCGGTCATATTCTTTTCTGATCCAGGCTCTGCCTTTTTTGGCTGACATAAATGCCCAACCCATGGCACCGTCATTGATCTTTCCGGGGACCCAGTAACCATAGTTTGATTCTTCTGTACCTGTATTCATAAGTGCCCATGAACTCAAGTAAGAAGCATAACCCAGCCGGAGCCAGGGATAAGGATCTGGGGCAAAATACTTACCATAATCAAGTATTGACCATCCACCCATCTTTGCCATGTAACTCATACTACCGTCAGCCCCTAATTGATAATACGTGGTCTCAAGCCAGCCCCGGACTGTTAATCCTGCATATAATTGACGTTCCATAAAATCAAGAGCATCAGTCTTACTGACATCAGGATGAGAATACCAGACTTCCCTAATTTTATCATACCACAAATTAGTATCAGCTTTCATCGTATTCAGAGCTCCGTACTTGGCAAAAGCATGGGTTGATTCAAAGGCTGTTCGATCAAAGGAATATTCAGAGCTATAGGGATATTTATTATCATAGATAAAATACTTGACTTTCTTTTCATATTCACCTCGCAGCCAGTCTGCATCTTCCTGTCTGTTGTTTTCCTCCAGCGCCTGAATGATATCTTCTATTACCAGTTCATTATAGCAACCTATTTCATATGCCTTATAATATTCACCCCAAATCTCATATGGATAGAGAAAAAATCCCCGTGCGGTCATGAATGCTCTTTCCAGATATCCTTCTGCATCAAGGTAATTTACCTTCTTTGGGTACATTTTTGCTATCTGGTACATATGATAATACATCATAAAAATATGAGGATAGTCATAGGACCGCCACACCTGCATCCTGTCCAGCTGCCTGCTTCGTACTCCTGCTCTGGCATCAATATCTCGTGCCACTTTCCAGTTAGGCACTCCGTAAATTCCATATGGGTAGGGATCGTCTGTATCGGTTCGCTGCAGCTTATCCCAGACAAAATTTTTGATATAATATTCAACTGCCTCAATTTCACTGTCAACAGGAAAGTATACATTTTTAGCTGCAACAAAAGGCGCTTTAGATAAGGCAGGATCATCACAGGCAAGAACATAGCCCCACCAATAATCGAATCCGTCTGTATCATCGGGGCTCCTAAGTACAGAATTACTCATATCATAAACAGAAAAGAGACCATTATACCATTTAGATGGATCTCTGTGTTGTTGTTTATTAACTATAAAAGATGCACGTTTTTTAATAAGTGTCTCTATAGGTTCGGTAGAAAAAAACTCCAGGTAGGTTGTTTGATCATCATTATAATGTATGGTCAGCATATTCTCACCCAGCTTGCTGAATTGCACTTCATAGACAAAATGATCATTGAGTTTCTCGCCTAAAAATGTTATTGATGTTTCTGAAGGAAACTCAGCGGTTACAGAATCGATCGTATTCTTAGTATGTAATGCAAATCTGGCAGAAAGATGGTTGGGGACAGACATACCCGGAACCACATGAATATCAAACAGGCCTTCGTCATACAGCAATTTTCTCATACCTTTCCAACTGTCAGTCCAACGCAGTTTAAAACCATACTCCACTTTACTGTTGTCACTATAAGCGGAACCAACCACACATTTTGAATGCTTCTGACGCCAGGTACCACCGTCGACCTTATTACCTGATAAAAATGAATGAATAAAATAATCAGAACCTTCGAAATATTCCAGTTTAGTGCCCTCTTTTGGTAATATCATCAAAAAAGGTGGTCTGCCTGAGGGTCTGGCATAAAAAAGAAATGATCCGTTACCCGAGATATATCTATGGGTGGTATAGCACTCTTCAAAAATATACTGAGGTTCTCCACCACCCGGTCTTTTTACTGGCAAAGACAAAAACAAATCACCAATGGTAAATGACCATTTCATCATCGATTCAATAGTAATATCAATATCCAATCCTTTTTCCTTAAGACTATACTGAGTCACCATCTTCTGTGGCATCCCTGGTTCATAATCAATTATACTGAAAGAAGAATCAGGATTCAATACCACCTTTCTGGCCCCTCTGTACATTTCCAGCCAGTCACCATCAAGTATTTTATATTTCAGTACAGGTCTCTTCCAAACTTCATTTATTACGTTTGCTTCATACGGATCCTCAGGACTGGTTATAGAAGTGATGCCTTCCGGGCTGATGGTTATTTTAATAACATCATTTTCCAAGGTGTAACTCTTTTGTCTGTTTTGTCCCTGAACTTCAATAAAACATAAGAAGCAAAGTATAACGAGAAAAACAATAATTCTTTTTCCCATGTCAATAAACATAATTACTAATCCCCTATGAAAGCTGATAATATTAAAATTAAGTTAATTATCAATTCCAGTGTCAATTATTGTTAACAATTACATTTTCCGAATCAATTATTTCAATTGATTTTTTCTCCTTCAAGGTATGCATATCAAATTCCTGTTTACCGATCTTCACCTCCTGGCAGTGAAGAATTCTTATTGCCTCTCTCCTATAGACGTTACAAAGGCTGCGCGTTGTGTTCAGCATGGCCTCTCCAAACTATCAGCGGTTGCGGATTTCAACAGAGCCAGTTCTTTGTATTCTACGTCGATCTCATAATTAGAATCTTCAAATGCTTCCTGAACCTCCTGTAGGTTCTCTGCTTCCATATATGTTACAAGAAATATGCCATCTGA
>JAWODZ010000030.1:0-47444 GCA_046483025.1 bacterium | reverse complement strand
GGTAGTGAACCCAGCTCGTCCGGTATCGTTATAGACATTTATTTCATTCAGAGTATCAAATAAATTAAATACTCTCACAAAAAATGTACCTTGTCCAAAAGGAAGTTTTAAGTCATAATATGCACGTAGATCAACATTTACAGTACCTGGTTTACGTTGACTATTAACTAACAGTGTACTCAAATCAACTGAAGCCCGCGGAGTATAGGGTAAACCGCTTCCCCACTGCCCGATCAGGCTGGCACCCCAATTACTGCCGCCATAGTTAAAAGAGACATTGACTGTATGTGCTTGATCCCAGTTAAGAGGCACCAGTTGTACTTCCGGCAGAGAACCTCCAGCCAGGGCATTGCGAGCCTGTTCAGGATCTGAATTGGTGCCATTGGCAATTTGAAAAGTATAATCCAAAGATGCACCAAATCCTCCTGAAAATCTTTTATCCAATGCCAGAATAATTCCCTTTACAAAACCGAAATCACTGTTAGTCATCTTACTGTAACGGGCGGATCCTCCATAGAGTTGAATTTCATCAGCTCTGGTTCCGGTTAGATTACGTACATCTCTGAAGTAGACTGTTACGGACAAAGATATATTCTCGGTTAATCCCTGCTGTAATCCAATCTCGCCACTGATCGTTTGCTCGGGTTCCAGATCAGCATTACCAATAACACCAACATTTCCGGTTCCGGAACCTAGTTCAAAATCAGGATTTCTATAAAGTAATTCAAAACGAGGCAACTGGAAAAAATGTCCGTAAGAGAAGTGTATAATCCCACGGTCAGTTATGGGAAATGAAACTCCTATACGCGGACTTACCTGTAATTTGGAAGAAGCTGATTTATACCAGTATTCCCGTCGTTCAGCCAGAGTAACATTCGGTTCTCCCGGATCCTGTTTACCATTACCTTCTGTCCCATTACTATCAAAGGTATTGGGGATACCATCTGTACCCCAGTCATGATAGCGATTCTCAGGCCGTATGGGATTATAAATATTAGGATCACTTTCATCATTCAGGATTACGCCATCTGGAGAGAAATAATCCATCCGTACTCCGATATTAACTATCATGTTTTTAAATTCCATTTTATCTTGAATATAAGCAGATAATTCGATTGGTTTGTGATTATAACTACTAGAATAAACTGTACTGTCATCCAGAATACGAGTATGTATATAAGGATTATCAAAAGGAAGATTAATATCCGTTTCTTCTTCCGAAGGGCGCAGGGTGATATCTTCCTGAAATACTCTATGTTGACGGAACTCAACACCTGTTTTTATCTGATGATTATTGTTTAATTGGCTGGTAACATCAAATTTTGCAAGAAGTGTACGGGTTCTCCGCTGAAAATGAACCAGCTGAGTTCCCCCGCTTTTAAAGGAATAAGGATTTTGCAATGCAAGATAGGGATGTACATATCGTTGGTCATGAGGATCTTCATATAAATAACGTTTAAATCCTTTAACAAAATAAGATACCCCTAAATTATAAAAAGTTTTACTGCTTATGGCATGATTCAGTCTTAGTATATGGGTTTGACCGATTCGAAATTTTCGACTTGCTCCATCCGGATTAAATATATAATTACGTTCATAATCATTGTAGTTGACATCATCCAATATGAAATTATAAGAAAGCTTCATACCAGGGATGAGTTTATATATAAGTTTTCCTTGAGCATAAATTTTCCGATTCCAGTTCATAGGCAGATATTTTCCATCTCCCAGACCTCTCTGATTGTTTTCTCTCAGCTCTTTTTTGTATTTAAGGAGAGAATCAGGATTGGTAGATTTAGACTCTGGAAGATTATAATAGGTTGCCAATGAATCTAAAAACTCATTTGATCCTGCAACATATTCAATGGCCAGACGACCATCATCCGTACTATAAGCTCTGTCAAGATATTCCGGGGCAATGGCTTGTAACTGTTCTGGGGACATGATTATCTGACTAGTAACCGCATTGGGATTGAAACGACGTTGACCATGCAACCATCCATCGAAATATATATAACGGCCGTTAAGATAGAAATAGAATTTATCTTTGATAATAGGACCATAAATGCTCGCTTCCACATTATGGACTGCAGCTAAATCAACATCTGTTATATTCATAAAAATATTATTGTGAGTACTGATATAATCACCGGCATATGCTGTAAAATTTCCTCCGAATTCATTACTTCCGGATTTTGTAGTAATATTGACAATACCGGACATAGCCTGTCCATACTCTGCATTGAAAGCTCCGCTAACAACCTGTAATTCCTGTACCATATCCTTATTGACATCTACTACTGAACCCCCGTCGTACATATCAGTGACCGGAACCCCATCAATCCAGTAGCTTACTTCACCACTGCGTCCCCCCCTAATATGTAACCCTCCACCGGCATCCTTTATTAATCCCGCCTGTAACTCTATTGCTTCACTAATTTCAGTAATAGGCATAGCTTTAATTTTTTTTTCTTCAATTACTGCTGTAGTCGCTGTAAGATCTTTTTGTACAATTGGTTTCTTTGCAATCTTTACCACAGATTCTCCGACGATTGGTTCTCCTGGTTGTAATTCAATATTAATGGTCGTGGTTAGACCCGTCATAATTTGTACATTTTTAACTTTGGTGGTTTTATAACCTATATAAGATGCTATTATTGTATAAACACCGGCCGGAACATTGATTATTGTATACCGTCCCTCTTCATCAGCAGCTGCTCCTATATCTGTTCCCTCCAGTACTACATTGGCAAAATACAGAGGCTCTCCGGTGGATTCGTCGGTTATCACACCAGTTATTTTTCCAGTGTTACCCGCTATTGTGGGTTGGACTACTACAAAAAATATGATTATTACCAGACATTTAATTATGGATTTTTTTAACCTTATCATTGTAATGCACCCCATTTACTATTCTTACATTTAATTATAGAAACTGATAAACTCGTTATTAATTACTTGAGATTAATACTCCACAACTCTTTCTAATAACAAGCTCTGTCCGGAAACTCCGATTAAACCGTTTTATTCTGGGATTAGCTATTCGTTCCAGTAACCTTCTAACTCCCAGTTGGCCAAGCTGAAACATTGGCTGTCGCATGGTGGTTAATTCAAGATATTCAGCAATTTCAATATCATCAAAACCAATAATAGAAATATCCTCAGGTATCATTAATCCCTCCTCTATGACCGCCTGAACTGCTCCTGCTGCCTGAATATCACTTGAAATAATAACAGCTGTAGGTCTTTTTGATCCCAGCAGAAGAAGACGTTTCATGGCTAAATATCCAGACTCTCTGTTAAAGCCGTGCTGGCCTGCAACTTGATCACTGATAATTAGAAATTTTTTATCAAAAGTGATGCCATTTTTCTGTAATGCATCTTTATATCCCTGCAATCGGACCTGAGCTGGTGAACTTTTTAACTGTGCATCGATCATTCCTATACGCTCATGTCCCAAGGAAATTAAATGTTCTGTAGCTGTAAATGCACCCTCTCTGTTTTCTACAGTTATAGAATCCAGAGCGGGGTGCTCATTGTCCACCAACACTATGGGAAATTGTGATTTTATAAAATTATTTGCGTGTAATTCACTTATCTGGAGTGAAATAAGTAAAACACCATCCACACGTTTTTCCTGTAAGACCTTGCTCAGAAATAAATCAGTTTTTTCTTTATGATCAACACTATAGAGTATCATATCATAGTGCTCTCTGGTGACTTCTCGCTGTACACCTTTTAATACTTCCATAAAAAAATAGCTGGTAAAAGTTGGTACTATAACAGCAAAGGTATATGTTTTCTTGCCGGCAAGCCCCCGAGCCATGGTGTATGGTTTATATCCCAGCTCATTGATTACATTTTGCACTTTTTCTTTTGTTTTATAAGATATATGAGGGCTGTTATTGATAGCACGAGAAACTGTGGCAATACCAACTCCTGCTTTTTTAGCGATATCATAAATAGTTACAGCCATAACTGATAACCTTGTGTTTTGCACACTTTAAGGTAAAAAAATAACTTTTTATGGAAGCCCTTCCATATTATATGGAATTAAAAATAAAAAAGCAAGTATTTTTTAAAAAAAAATTTTTTTACCAATTATAAAAAATTGTGGGGATCCTCTGTCCTTGGTTTTATATTTTTTACCTTCAGATTATTGACGATGGTTTATAAGTATCAGACCTTGATATGGTTCTAATGTAAAAGCAGGAGATGATTCTCTGAAATCATAATTTTGATTGTTCATAAGATTCATCCATACATATTTTCCCAATTTCTGCCTTATTTTCTTTGATAGCTTTATTTCAGATTCCAGTTTGCTGTTATTTATTACAATGATCATTTTCTGATTTCCACGTATCCGGGAAAATACCAGCTGTTGATTTTTTGCATAAAGAGTTTTATACGATCCAGTACGCAATGAATTATACTTATGCCGTATATTCATTAATTTTTGATAGAAATCATGAACCTCCCGACGTTCAGATTTATATTCCCAGTTCCAGGGAAATGGTCTGCGGTTATCAGGATCTTTCCCTCCCTGCAATGCCACCTCATCCCCATAATAAACTTGTGGGACTCCCACATATGTCATCTGAAAAAGAGCTGCTAATTTTAAACGGCGGATATCATTCTCAGCTTGGGTAAGAAAACGAACTGTATCGTGACTGTCTATAAGATTCATCATAGCCAGAACTGCTTCTCCGGGGTAGATCACCCTTCCGGGAGCTAAGGCTTCATCAAAACTGAGTGCGTCTATATTCTGTCTTGCAAAAAAATCCAGTACCGGATCACGAAAGTATTTATAGTTCATTGTAGCATGAAAACCATATTCTCCCAGCCAGGGCAAAGCATTTCCCCAGATCTCTCCAATAAGATAACTATCCGGATCTATTGAAAGAGCAGTTTCACGGAATTTTTTCCAAAACCAGAAGGGTACTTCATTGGGAACATCAAGTCTGAAACCGTCAATATTTAAATCTTCAATCCAGTAATGAGCAACATTTAACAAATAATTTACCACGTCCCAATTGGGTTCAGCCTTAGAAATATCCCTGATCATGTTTTCATCTTTGTTTAACCGGGAAAGATCAAAATTCAAATTCGGATGCAAAGGAAAACCCCACCAACAATCATAGTAATCACAAGGTGTTGGAGCTCCTCGTGATGGTAACGGCCATTTATGCCATTCATACCAGAGCCAGTATGGAGATTTTTCTCCCTTCTTTTTGGTGTCTACAAAAGCAAAATGTTCATCACCAGTATGATTAAAAGCTTTATCAACTATTATCCGGATCCCTTTTTTATGTGCTTTGTTGACAAATTGTTTAAAAAGTTCTTCATCAGCAAAGTGGGGATCAATGGTCATATAGTCCACCGGATCATATTTATGATTGGATTTAGCCTTATTGAGGGGATTAAAATAGAGTATAGTTATTCCCAGTTCTTTAAGATAATTGAGCTTTTCCATTACTCCTTTAATATCTCCCCCGTAAAAGGAATAATAATCAGGTTTGCCGTCTGTTCGATAGGGACTTTCTGTTAACCCGGCAATATCATTCCATTCTTCCATGTGAAAATAAGGTTTATTAGTTTTACCCTCAGGTGGCAGTGTTTGTTTTCCCTTATAATAAGTTTCTGAGAAATCTGGATCATTGAAAGTATCTCCATTACGGAAACGGTCAGGAAATATCTGATAAAAAATCCCATGTTTAACCCAGTCAGGTGTTTTAAAAGGTGGTAATTCATCTGGATTATATACGAACCAGTTATTAATATCTAATTTTCCATCAGAAAAACCTTCAGAACCGGCATAAAGAGAAACTGAGCTGTCGCAATAGTGAAAACAGAACCTCATTTTCTCTAATCCGGTTAATTGTATACAGGTCTGGAAATAATCAAAAATTGCTCCTGTTGCTGCTACCTGCATCTCTTGTTTTACAACTGAGTTGCTGTCAGTTCTATATATTAATTCAACTCTATCCACATCATGCTTGTAAGCAGGTACAGTTACCCTGATGGAGCCGTTTTCATGGGGATCAAGCATACGATAACCGATTTTCAAATTTATCCCTTTATGGCTGATTTTACCATCACCTATAAAAAAATTTATTTTTTTATACCGATCATCAACAATAATAACTGAATTATCACCCTCATGACCAATCCCCATAATTTCATCAGCATTAAAATCAGTTTTCCAGTTACCATTTACTACAAATTTATATTCATAACGACCAGGCGCTAATAGTATTTCTGTTTCATATACACCATCCTGATCGGAATCAGTAAGCGGATTAGCATATTCATTCCAGTCATTGAATGTTCCCACAACAAAAACATCTACATTACCAGAAATAACTGGCTGAAAGCGGAATATAACCTGTCTAATTTCATCTGAATCATTATCTAAACTAAATGATGGAAGCGCTACCAAAATAATACAAAAAATAATTATCCATTCAAAATTATTATAACAGGAACTAAAGCATGAATTTTTCTTATATGTTTTGAACATACCCTTACTCCTCTTTATTATTTATAATTGAATAGTTCAAATCAATGTACATAACGAAAAATAAAATGTCAAGATGAACTAGCGATTATTCTGATTATTTATTATACATATTTTTTTCTTTGAATTTTTAATTTTTTTATTTATTTTTTAATTATAATAAATAATAAAAATATCAATAAATTTCGGAAAGGTCGTCACTATGAAAAGAATATATGTAATACTGTATTCCATTGTTTTCTTTTCAGTATCTATTTTAAACTGCAGTAAATTAAAATCTGTTCAATCTATTACATCACCTGATGGTAAAATGACTATACATTTTTCTCTTACTGACTCCTCTCCTTCTTACTGGATTGACTATAAAAAACAAACCGTGATCAATACTTCCAGATTAGGATTTGACTTTAAAAACATTCCACCTTTGAAAAAAAACTTTCAAATATTGAATTCATCTTTTTCCAAGGCAGATTCTTCCTGGTCACCCGTATGGGGAATTGAGAAAAAAATTCAGAATATGTACAACGAAATGATAATAACACTGGAAGAAAAAAATGAATCAAAACGAACTATGAAAATCATATTCCGAGCATACAATGACGGAGTAGCTTTCCGGTATGTATTACCAAATCAAACAAGCATGGATTCACTTAACATAACTTCTGAAAACACAGAATTTAACCTAACAGATAACCATACTGTCTGGTGGTATCCGGCCGATTATGAAAGCTATGAACATCTTTATCGTACTTCCCGGCTTGTGGAGTTGAATTCTACCAATACTCCGCTAACCATAAAAACTGATAAAGGGATTTATATCAGTATCCATGAAGCAGATTTAACAGATTACGCTGATATGACACTACAAAAAGCAAAAAATACTCAATACAATTTAACAGCCAATCTTGTCCCCTGGCCGGATGGAATAAAAATTAAAGCATCTTTGCCCATGAAAACTCCCTGGAGAACTATTCAAATCTGTAATAACCCTGGAGATTTAATCACCTCAACTCTTATTCTGAATCTTAATAAATCCTGTAAACTTCAAGATACCTCCTGGATTAAACCTATAAAATATATTGGTATCTGGTGGGGAATGCATATCAGGAAACATACCTGGTATGCAGGCCCCAACCATGGAGCAACTACTGAAAATTCTATAAAATATATTGATTTTGCTGCTGATAATAAAATTTCCGGTCTCCTTATTGAGGGCTGGAATCAAGGCTGGGAGACCTGGGGGTCAGAAGAAAATATTCAGAATTATACTAAATCTTATCCGGATTTTAACCTTGAAAAAGTAGCACGCTATGCCAGAAAAAGGGGAATAGAACTCATTGGGCACCATGAAACCGGTGGCAATGTCCCCAATTATGAAAAACAATTGGACGATGCTTTTACCTATTATAAAAATCTGGGGATTTCTTATGTAAAAACCGGATATGCAGGTAGAATAATTCCGAAGGGAATGCATCACCATGGTCAATGGATGGTAAATCATTACCGGAAAGTAGTGAAGAAAGCTGCCGAGTATCAAATTATGATTGATGCTCATGAACCTATCAAACCAACTGGAATAAGCCGTACTTATCCTCATATGATGACTCGAGAAGGAGGACGGGGCATGGAATATAATGCCTGGAGTGAGGGTAATACGCCTGAACATACAACTATCCTACCCTTTACCCGTCTCTTAGCTGGCCCCATGGACTATACACCAGGGATATTTGATCTTTATTTTAATAAGTATCAAAAAGTCAGGCGTGTATGGACTACCTTATCCAAACAACTTGCTTATTATGTGATCCTCTACAGCCCCTTACAAATGGCTTCCGATCTAATTGAAAACTATAAGAACCAGACAGCATTTACATTCATTCAGGATGTTCCGGTTACCTGGGATGCTACAAAAGTCATTAGCTCAGAAATCGGTGATTATATAATTATGGTCAGAAAATATAAAAATCAATGGTTTTTAGGTGGCATAACTGATGAATATCCAAGACAATTGAGCATTTCCCTTGATTTTCTTGAAAACAATAAAAAATACATTGCGGAAATTTACTGTGATGATATTGAAACAGGTCTTTTTGAAAATCCAACTAAGATTGAAATCGGGACATATGCAGTTAATTCAAATGATTCTCTGAATATAGCCTTGTCCACAAGTGGCGGTATTGCAGTGAAATTTATTCCGTTTAACAAATCTTCTAAACAGCCTATTAACGATATTTCTTTATTTAATCAAAAAACTCCACTAAAAATGAAACAATTTAAAAACTTGCAAATTTATGATATATCTAAAAAACAATAAATAAAAATAAAATAATTAACAGTACAGCTGTCAGTAATTTTACGAGTTCAGTTCGATTATTAGTTATTTCTTGGAAGCGGCCTTTTTGATAATATCTCTGGCAATAATTAGTCTTTGGATTTCATTGGTACCTTCATAAATTTGGGTAATTTTTGCATCTCTCATATTTTTCTCAACAGGATATTTACTGGTCACACCATACTCACCCAAAATTGAGACGGCTTCATTGGTGACTCTCGTGGCCACATCAGAAGCATACAGTTTACTCATTGCTGAGGTACGAGAAAGATCTTTTGCACCATGATCCATGGCTCTGGATACAGAATATATTAAAGCACGGGCAGCTTCTATTTCTGTTGCCATATCTGCAAGTTTGTATTGAATACTCTGTAAACTGGAGAGAGGATGGCCATTTCGTTTATACTCCCGACAAAAATTTATTGTTTGATCAAGTGTACCCTGGGCAATGCCCAGTGCTTGAGACGCTACACCAGGTCTGGAATTATCAAAAGTTTTCATAGCTAAAATAAATCCCATTCCTTCTCTGCCAATAAGATTATCCTTGTGTACACGACAATCTTCAAAAATCAATTCTCCAGTCACAGAACCTCTGATCCCCAATTTTTCAAGCTTTTTTCCATATGACAATCCCGGAGTTCCATCTTCTACCCAAAATGTGGATGCTCCCCGGCTTCCTTTTTTAGGGTCGGTTATAGCAAAAACAGACATATATTTTGCAATCCCGCCATTAGTTATAAAATGTTTCATGCCATTTAAAATATAATAATCACCTTCTTTCTCTGCTCTTGTTTTTATTGATGCGACATCAGAACCAGCGTCTGGTTCAGTTAACCCATAAGCAGCCAAAGCTTTTCCGCTAGCAATTTCTGGAAGATATTTTTTTTTCTGTTCTTCAGAACCCCCGATAAGAAGAGGCATTAATCCTAATGCAGTTCCTGCAAAGCCAAGAGCAATTCCACCACAGGCTTTAGAAAGCTCTTCTGTAACTAATACCAGCCCCATAGTTCCAAACCCAAACCCCCCGTATTCTTTATCCAAAAGAATTCTGAAAAAATCCTTTTCAGCCAATAATTCCACTATTTCCCAGGGAAACTTAGCTTCTTGATCACACTCCATTGCAATTGGAGCAATATTTTCTTCAGCAATCTGCCGGGCTTTATCACGTATTTTCAATTCCTCTTCTGTTAAAAAATAGTTCATTCAATTACTCCTCTTTTTATTCATTAACCAATCCAATTTTTATAACCGCAGCATGGGCAGCATTTTGTTCTGCCTTTTTTTTACTCTTCCCCTTGCCAATTCCATAGCTTTTTTTATTAATCATAACTTTTACTGTAAAAATTTTATTATGATCAGGACCTACTTCATCAATTATACAATACTTCGGTATAGTCTGGGTTGTGTCCTGTATATACTCTAATAACATACTTTTATAATTAACAGGTATAGGCTTATTATAAAACTTTTTAATATCATCAATAATATATTTTTTAACAAATTTTTTTGCATTATCTAATCCACCATCAATATATATAGCTCCAACTACTGCTTCCAGAGTATCTGATAATATAGTATCTCTATTACGACCACCTGCTTGATCCTCTGCTTCACCTAATAAAAGATATTGATTTAAATTCATTTGTCTGGCTTTTTTTGCTAATGCTTCCCTGTTAACAAATAATGATTTTAATTTGGTTAAATCTCCTTCATTTTTATCAGGAAATATTTTAAAAAATTCTTCGCATACAATCAATTCTAAAACTGCATCTCCTAAAAACTCAAGTCTTTCATTAGACTCATACCGCTTCATACCATTATTAAGATATGAACGATGAGTTATTGCTCTTTGGAGTAAAGATGGATTTTTAAATGTATAATTTATTTCACAAAAAAACCGTTTAATAAAATTTGATACTTTTGTTTTATTTCCTGTGAAATATCTACTTATTATATCTAATATCAATCGTAATAATATCTTTTATATAGTTTAATATGAAAAAAAGAAGATGTCTAATCTTCAAAACGCTTCAAGGCTAAACATACATTATGCCCTCCAAAACCAAATGAATTAGAAAGAGCTGCCTTTACCTTTTGTTCTCTGGCATTATTGGGTACATAATCTAAATCACATTCCGGATCAGGTGTTTCATAGTTTATTGTAGGGGGAATAATTCCCTGTTTAATAGTTATAGCTGTTGAAATTAATTCAGCAGCTCCGGAAGCACCTAAAAGATGACCAATCATGGATTTATTAGAACTTACAGCTAATTTTTTAGCATGATCATCAAATACACTTTTTATAGCTTTGGTTTCCATAGGATCATTTGGTGGTGTAGAAGTACCATGTGCATTGATATGATCTACATCCTGTAAATTTAGTTTTGCTGTTTCCATAGCTCTTTTCATTGCTAAAGCAGCACCTTTTCCTTCCGGATGAGGAGCAGTTATATGATAGGCATCACCAGTATAACCAAAACCGGCAAGTTCTGCATAGATTTTAGCTCCTCTCTTCTTTGCATGAGATAGCTCTTCTAAAACAATTATTCCTGCTCCCTCACCTATGACAAAACCATCTCTGTCTTTATCAAATGGCCGACTGGCATGCTGGGGATCATTATTACGAGTAGAAAGAGCTTTCATTCTGCAAAATCCGGCATAAGCCATTTCTGTTATCACACTTTCTGTACCACCGGTAATCATAATATCAGCATCTCCATTGAGAATATGGAGATAAGAATTCCCAATTCCATGCGCCCCAGACGCACAGGCAGATACTGTTGCATAATTAGGCCCCAAGAAGCCGTATTCTATAGAGACATAACCAGCTGTTATATCAGGTATCATCATTGGTATAAAAAACGGAGACACTCTTTTTGGCCCCTGTTCTAGTAATTTTTTATGTTCAGTGTGATAGACATTCATTCCCCCAATACCTGAACTAATTATGGTTCCTATCCGGGTGAGGTCTTCCTTTTCCATATTTAAACCAGAATCTTTTATTGCCATCTCTGAGGCACTAATTCCATAATGAGTAAATAAATCCATGCGTCTGACTTTTTTGGGATTAATATATTTTGTAACATCAAAATTTTTCACTTCTGCACCGATTTGAGAAGAATAATCATCAATATTAAACCGAGTAACTTTTGTTATTCCGCTTTTTCCATTAATTAGTGAATCCCAATATGTATCTAAATCATTACCGATAGCTGTAATTGCACCTAATCCTGTAACAACCACTCTGCGATTCGGCATTAAAATATCCTCCTTATTAAATTTTTGGAGTCCTGATTTATATATACTAAATATATAAAAATTATTAGGACATGTAAAATCAAGACTCCTTTTTATGCTTTACTATCCTATTTTACTAAGATGATAATTTTTCTTTCAAATACTCCTCTGCTTTTCCAACTGTAGTTAATTTTTCTGCATCCTCATCAGGAATCTCAATATCAAATTCTTCTTCAAAAGCCATTATCAATTCAACCGTATCAAGAGAATCTGCTCCCAGATCATCAATAAAGGATGCATCATTAGTGATTTCACTCGGATCAACACCTAAACGATCAACAATAATCTCTTTAAATTTTTTTTCATCAACCATTTTTTGAACCTCCTTTTAACTCAAAATTAAATTCTGTTTACGATTATTTATTTTTATGCTGTTAGCATTCCACCATCAACATGAATCACTTGTCCGGTTATATAATCTGACAAAGAAGACGCTAAAAACAATACAGTTTTTGCTACTTCCTCAGGAGTTCCCCCCCTATTCATGGGGATCTGTTTGATATAGCTATTTTTTACATCCTGAGAAAGATTGTCAGTCATTTCTGTTTCAATATATCCCGGGGCAATTGCATTTACCTGAATGTTGCGTCCGCCAAGCTCTTTGGCAATACTGCGGGTGAATCCAATCAGCCCGGCTTTGGAAGCCGCATAATTGGATTGTCCGGCATTACCCATAACCCCAACTACGGATGAAATATTAATTATTTTACCGCTGCTTTGTTTTATCATTTTACGAACTACCTGCTTGGTACAGTTGAAAGCTCCTTTAAGATTTACCTGTAGAACCAAATCCCAGTCCTGTTCTGACATTCTCATTAATAGTTTATCCCGGGTTATTCCGGCATTATTAATTAAAATGTCAATAGTACTGAATTTTTCATAAGATTGCTTGATCAACCATTTTACCTGTTCAATATCAGCAACATCAACTTTGAAGGCATATGCATTCACACCCTGTTTTCTGACTTCTGATGCAGTAGACCTTGCTGATTCTTCATTCAGATCAGCAACAATAACATCACATCCATTTTTTGCTAGAGTAAGTACAATCGACTTGCCGATTCCCCTTGCAGCACCGGTCACAATTGCTTTTTTCCCTTTTAAATCAATCATTGCTATCACCTTGAATGAATTTATTTAATTCATCAACTGTCCCGCATCTAATGGATTTTACTTTTCTATCAATTCTCCTAAGAAGTCCGGATAACACTTTTCCGGCTCCGACTTCAACAAACCTTTCTGCACCATCTTCAATCATATTCTCAATAGTAGTAACCCATCGAACAGTATGGGTTAACTGATCGTAAAGGAATAATTTAATCTGTTGTTCATCTTCTGCACAGGTTCCGGTTACATTTTGATAAACAGGAATCTTACCCATAGAAAAAACAGTAGTATCGAGTGTGTTACCAAATTCCTTAACAGCACTTGTCATCAAAGGAGAATGAAATGCTCCGCTCACCGGGAGTTTTATAACTCGTTTAGCACCTTTTTTTTCAGCCAAATTCATGGCAGAGGAAACACCATCTACAGAACCGGAAATAACTGTTTGTTGAAGAGAATTAATATTAGCTATCTGGACAATACCTTTTTCTGATGCATCTTCACATAGATTTTGTATTTCTTCAAATGTTAAGCCAATAATAGCTGCCATACTTCCGGGATTATCTTCCCCTGCTTTCTGCATTAAGGAAGCTCTTTCTTTTACCAGAGATAATCCATCCTGAAATGAAATTGCTCCAGAAAAAGCCAGGGCGGAAAATTCTCCCAAACTGTGGCCAGCTGTCATATGAACTTCTATGTTTTTTTCTTTTAATATGTGTGAAACTACTAAACTATGAACATACAATGCTGGTTGGGTATAGAGAGTCTGTTTTAACTTATCATCAGGTCCATTAAAAGAAATATGGGAGATATTAAAACCAAGAATTTCATCAGCTTGCCGATACATTTCTTTTGCAGTTTCAAAAGTATCATAGAAATCTTTCCCCATTCCTACAATTTGAGATCCCTGTCCAGGAAATATAAAAGCTGTTTTTTCCATTTCGTATACCTAATATCTTATTAAATTGGCAGCCCAAGTAAACCCTCCACCAAATGCAGCCACCAGTAATAAATCTCCCCTTTTTAAAATTCCTTGGTTTTTGGCTTCATTCATAGCAATAGGGATAGATGCAGCCGAAGTATTTCCATATTCACTAATATTGGAAAAAACTTTATCTTCATGTACACCCAATCGTTTACCCAGAGCAGTAATGATTCGCATATTAGCTTGATGAGTGATGAGAAGATCAATGTCTTCTTTGTCAACACCTGCATACTTAAGTGCTTTTACTGATGCCTCAGACATAGACTTTACTGCATGTTTAAAGGTTTCTTTACCTTCCATCCTAACATAATGCAATTTCTGATCTACAGTTTCATGTGAAGTTGGATATCTAACTCCATTACCCGGCATATAAAGAAGGTGGGCTAGTTTACCATTACTCTTCATATAACTGGATAAAATACCAGACGTTCCATCTGATTTTCCCAGTACGACCGCTCCGGAACCATCTCCAAATAAAACACAGGTAGAGCGATCATCCCAATTAGTTATTCGGGACAAAATCTCTGTACCAATAACTAATATTTTTTTATCAGGACTATTTTTAATAATATTATCTGCTAAACTCAAACCGTATAAAAATCCTGAACAGGCAGCAGAAATGTCAAATGCAGCTGCATTTTTTGCACCGATCTTATCCTGTATAATACACGCTGTTGAAGGCAGCTGCTGATCGGGAGTAACAGTGGCATTTATTAGAAAGTCAATATCCCCAGCTGTAATTCCTGCTTCTTTTAAAGCTTTTTCCCCGCTTTCTGTTCCAAGATCAGAATTTGTTCTACCATCTTCCAGAATATGTCTTCTTTCAATTCCGGAACGCTCCTTTATCCATTTATCAGAAGTATCAACCATTTTTTCAAGATCATGATTGGTTAAAATTTTATCCGGAACTGCAAACCCCATACCTAAAATCATTGTAGATGGATTACTTTTCACCTATCTCTCCCTTCTTTGCTTTTATCCTTTCATTAATTTGTTGAGTGATATTATTTTTAACCATATTAAAAGCTTCTTCAATAGCATTTTTTATTGCCCTTGCAGAAGAACTTCCATGAGAAATGACACAGTTTCCGTTAACTCCCAGCAATGGCGCCCCTCCGTATTCCTGATAATCAAACATTTTGAATAATTTCCTTAAGCTGGGACGAAGCAAATATAATCCAATCGTACCCGGTAAATTCCCCCGTATTGTCCGTTTCATACTTTTGGACAACAAACCTGCAAGACTTTCAGCAAATTTTAAAAGTATATTACCTACAAAACCATCACATACAACCACATCAGCAGTACCTTTCAGAATATCTCTTCCCTCAATATTTCCAATAAAATTAATGGTACTTTGAGATAAAAGTCTATGGGCCTGTTGAAGGACTCCTCCGCCTTTGGATTCTTCTTCTCCAATATTTAAAAGACCAACTCTGGGAGATTTTATTCCTATGATGTATTGCATGAATATTGAACCCATTATTCCAAATTGCTGAAAATTTGAAGCTTTAATATTAACATTTGATCCAACATCAATTAAAAGGCCGACTCCTTCCTGATTAGGTAATAAAGTTCCGATAGCAGGTCTATCAACACCCTGTATGGGGTGAAGATAAAAATGAGCATTAGTCATTACTGCACCAGTATTTCCTGCACTGACCACTGCATCCACTTTTTTTTCTTTATGAAGACGTACAGCTACTGCTATGGAAGAATCTTTTTTCTCCTTGAAAGATTTAACCGCTGATTCATCCATTCCAACTATCTGGGGAGCATGAACAATTGATAGTGGCAATTTTTTAATAAAATGATGATGTGTTAGTTCTTCTTCAATAATAGTTTTATCACCAACTAATATTAGCTCAAAACGATCAGATGATCTTCGGGCAGCTTCAATAACACCGTTTACTATTTCCTGTGGTGCATTATCTCCTCCCATTGCATCTACAGCAATTCGTATCATTGATAGTATCCTTTAAATTACAGTTCTCTGGGAACAGTTACTAATCTACCCTTATAGTAACCACAATTAGGACAGGCTCTGTGAGGAAGTTTTGGTTGATGACAATGTGAACATGTGCCAATGTTTGGTGTTCGTAACTTTTGATGAGTACGTCTTTTGTCCCGTCGTGATTTTGATGTTTTTCTTTTTGGTACTGCCACCTGTATCTCCTTTATTATTTAATCATTAAAATCAATGTCTTGTAACTTTTTCCAAAGCGGATCTATATAATTCTTTTTACATTTACAACTGGTTCTATTCAAATTAGCTCCGCATTTACTACACAGACCTTTGCAATCTTTTTTACATAAAACCTTCTGAGGTATAGATAATATTAATTGATCAAGAACTTCCTGTGTAATATTTATAGATCCGGATTGAGCAGATAATAATTTAATTTCATTGCTCATATCAAGATTGACTTGATCTTTTTTAAAAGAACTTAAAACAGTTATTTCTTCCGCGATATTTTTACTAAATTCTTCTGCACATCTATCACATATTAAACGAGCTGTAGTATAAATATTTATTCTAATCAAATAATCTTTATCTGCCTTCTCAATATGTGCTTTAACAAAAATTTCATTTGGAAATTTTTTATCTGTCTTTCTCGCTAATTCACCAAAAAATACCTTAAATTCATAATATAATTGCCCCCCTTCTATTGACTGAAGAGGAATTGCTAAATTTTTATTAATTTTTGAATCCAAATGTATAAATTTATTTAATAAGAATCAAGTTAAAAAATTAATTTAAATTCTCTTAACCTTGCTTTTTAAAATCTTCAGGTAACGGTGCTTTTGATATTTTAAGCCGTAACTGACATTTCAAGCATCTATTAGCTTCATTTTTAAGCTGTTCTTCAGTAAAACATTGATCTACCTGAGAAAAACTATCGAGACGTTGTTCAACCGGAAGAGTTTTTCTTTTCGCTTTTTTCTGTTTGGGAAAATTTTCATCATAACCCAGATAGGGATCACCTTCTTCTGGCCGGACAAAAACACGGTCAATAATACCATCCCCCTCGAAAAATGAATCAATAGAAGAAGCTGCTTTTCTCCCAGCTGCAATTGCCTTAATCACTGATGCAGGGCCAGTAACAATATCACCACCAGCAAATACACCTTTTCTGGAAGTTTCCATAGTATATTCATCCACCGGAATACTCCCCCATTTATCAATGTCAACTTTAAATTTTTCCGGGACCACATGATCCTGCCCTATAGCAACCACAAGTTTATCTGCTTTAATATCAAATTCACTTCCTTCTACAGGAATGGGGCGGCGCCTTCCACTTGAGTCTGGTTCACCAAGTTTCATCTTGATGCAGATTATTTGAAGATGATCTTTTCCCGGGATAATTTTTATTGGATTTACCAGAAAATTAAAAATCACACCCTCATTTATAGCTTCTTCAATTTCTTCCGAATCAGCAGGTGCCTGTTCTCTTGCCCGACGATACAGTATATGAACATTATCCGCACCAACTCGTAAAGATGTTCTGGCTACATCCATAGCAACATTACCGCCTCCAACAACTGCAATCTTTCCGAATAATTCCATATCATGTCCGTATGCGACTCCCTTTAATACTTTAATACCATCTGTTACCCGAGGGTCATCATCACCCGGGATTTTCATGGATTTTCCTAGGGGGCCACCTAATCCCAGAAAAACAGCATTATATCCCTGATCAAACAAAGGGTCTAAATCTTCAATTTTAGTATTTGTTTTTATCTCTACTCCGATATTTTCAATTTCTTTGATTTCGTTGTTAAGCACTTCCAGGGGAAGTCTATATCTGGGGATCCCGGAAAACATCATTCCACCAGCATTTTTTAAGGCTTCAAATACAGTAACTGAATGACCTTTTAATCTGAGAAACCAGGCTGTGGTTAATCCTGCCGGCCCCCCGCCTACAACTGCAACTTTTTTACCAGTATCCTGGTAAACTTTCAATTTCTCTTTCCAACGCCCATTGTCTCTTTCGGCTACAAACCGCTTGATATCACGAATAGCAATTGATCCTCCCAGCTCATCTCTCCGACACACTTCTTCACAAGGATGGTCACATACCAAACCCAAAATCAGGGGGAATGGGACTGTTTCTCTAACCACTTCTAAAGAATCCTGATATCTTCCCTGAGCAGCAAGTTGAATATACCGGGGGATATCAATACCAGCAGGACATGTATTTCTGCAGGGAACCAGAGTTTTTTCTTTTTCTTCCGGATCATACTCCTTTTTTTCTCTTAATGCTCCGGATGGACAAACTTCAACACAAGCTCCGCAGAATTTACAGTTGGCATCTGTAAAACTATCATCAAAGCTTGTACCCACTATACTTTCATAGCCCCGCTCCTTAAAACCCAAGGTGCCAACTCCCCTAATTTCCTGACACATTACCACACATCTTCCGCAAAGGATGCATTTATTCATATCTCTTTCAAAAAGAGGTTCATCAGAGATAATGGGAAGATTTTTAGATTCAGGAACGAATTCTGCCAGCACTTCATCAACTCCGATATATTCAATAACCTTTTTCAGTTGAGAACCCTCGGGTATTCCTTCAGAAAGTTCACTGAGCATTAACCAGACAATCTTCTTTCTCATATTATTTATTTTTTTTGTATTGGATTTTACCACCATCCCATCGTCAGCTTCCAAACTGCAGGAAGTTGGAAATCCCCGCATTCCTTCAACTTCAACCAGACATAATCTACAGGTACTCAGCGGAGGTAAGTCAGGATGATAGCAAAGATTGGGGATATAAATATTATTAGCCAAAGCAGCTTCTAATACTGTTGTTTTCTTTTCCGTTATTATTTTTTCTCCATCGATTGTTAATTGTATCTTCATGCTATCCTCTCTAAATAATTTTTACAGCATCAAATTTACATACTTCTTTACAACTACCGCACTTGATACATAATGATATATCAAGCTTATGGGGGTGTTTTTTTTCTCCTTTAATTGCATCTACAGAACAGGCCCTTAAACAAACTCCGCAACCAGTACATTTCTCCGGATCAATCGTATAGGTTATCAGTTCTTTACAGACTCCAGCCGGACATTTTTTCTCATTGACATGTGCTTCATATTCATTCCGGAAGTACTTTAAAGTTGTGAGCACTGGATTGGGAGCTGTCTGACCTAATCCACACAAGGAAGCCTGCTTAATAACTTCAGCCAGTTTTTCCAGACGTTCTATATCTTCTAATTCACCCTTCCCATGAGTTATTTTTTCCAGCAGTTCTTTCATTCGTATCAGACCAACCCGGCAGGGAACACATTTTCCGCAGGATTCATCAACCAGAAAATTTATAAAAAACAGTGCCACATCAACCATACAGGTCTCTTCATCCATGACAATCAAACCACCTGAACCCATTATAGCCCCTGCTTTGGTAAGCTCTTCATAATCCACAGAAAGATCAAGTAAACTTGCCGGGACACACCCTCCTGAAGGACCACCAGACTGCACAGCCTTAAATTTTTTGCCTCCTAAAATTCCACCACCAATTTTGTAAATGATATCCCGCAGTTTAATACCCATGGGGACTTCAACCAGACCAGAATTATTGATTTTCCCTACCAAAGAAAAAACTTTGGTGCCTGTACTCTTTTCAGTTCCTAAACCTGAATACCACTCAGACCCCCGATTAATAATAACAGGTACATTTGCCCAGGTTTCAACATTATTAATATTAGTTGGTTTTCCCCATAACCCCTTTTGAGACGGAAAAGGAGGACGGGGTCGGGGTCTGCCTACTTTACCTTCAATGGATGCCATTAACGCAGTTTCTTCACCACAAACAAAGGCACCACCACCTCTTACTACTTTTACATCGAAACTGAAACCAGTATCTAAAATATTCTCTCCCAAAAGCCCATATTCCTTAGCCTGACCAATGGCATTTTTAATTCGTTTAACTGCCAAAGGATATTCATCCCTTACATAGATAAAACCCTGGGAAGCACCAATTACTTTTGCACCTATAGTCATACCTTCTAATACTGCATGAGGATCAGCTTCCAGAATAGAACGATCCATATATGCTCCAGGATCACCTTCATCTGCATTACAGATTAAATATTTGGGATCTCCTTGAGCATCCCTGCAGAGTTTCCACTTAATTGCGGCGGGAAAACCTGCACCACCTCTGCCCCGGAGTCCTGCATTTTCAACTTCTTTTCTGATTTCTTCAGAATTCATAGAGGTGAGAGCTTTGACCAGGGCCTTATATCCGTCAAATGCTATATATTCATCGATTTCTTCCGGATCCATTCTCCCTCTGTTGCGTAAAACAACCAACATCTGATATTTGAAAAAATCAATATCATCCATAGTTGGTATGGGCTGCTTTTCTTTATCTGGTGTATACATGTTCTTTTTATAGGGGCGACCTTTGAGAAAATGCTCTTCAACCAGCTTGGGAATATCTTTTTCTTGTAACTGCTGATAAAAAATATTATCAGGCTGAACAACAGCAATTGGCCCCTTTTCACAAAATCCCTGACAGCCGGTTGTAATAACTGCTACTTCATCCTGTAAATCCTGTTTTTTGATCTCTTCCTCTAATGCTTTCTTAATATCAAAAGAATGATTTGACACGCATGCGGTTCCGGCACAAACCATTATATTTGTTCTATATTTTTTCAAAACGACCTCTCCTCTTTATTCGTATTTGTTCAGTACTTTATCCAATTTTTTCTGGTTCAATTTTCCATGAAAATTCTCATCAATAACAACTACTGGAGCTAAACCACAGCAGCCTACACATCGTACAGCTTCCAGAGTAAATCTGCCATCCTTGCTTGTTTCACCGGGTTTGATATTAAGATCTCTTTCTAACTTTTCCTGTAATTTATCTGCTCCCCGTACATGGCAAGCTGTCCCTGTACATAATTTAATAACATGTCTACCCTGAGGGGTCAGCCTGAATGCTTTGTAAAATGTAGCTAATGAATATACACGGGAAATTGATACATCTACCTCCTCGGCTACTAATTCCAGAGCTTTTCGAGAAAGAAATCCTTCAGCTTTTTGGATATCCTGCAGCATTGCTATCAATCCTGATTCTTTTTTACCATTCTTTTTAATTATCTCTTTTACTGTATCCAACAAATCCTCCTTTTAACAGATATCTATTCATAACTCTTTATATTTATCCTGTAAATCATGTTTAATAAATTTAATTACCTTTGGACTGCTTCGTATAGTATCACCTAAGTATTTAGTAATTTTTGATGAATTCCATTGTAATCGTTTGTTATTTTTTCTATGCTCTAAAATAAATTCAACCTGCGAATACCCTGTAACTAAAACCACCATGGTCTCAATAATATCTCCAAGAGGTTGTCTGTCAATATGTGAGAGTACAAAATCTGCCTTCAATTCAGTTCCGTTTTCAGGAGAAGATTTTATTATCATATCCCCGCCACATCTCTGTGCAGCAGCTTTTAATAATGATAAACCCAAACCAACTTTTTTATTTTTTTTTGTAGTGGTAAATGGATCAAATACTTTTTTTAAAAAAATTTTATCCATTCCTCTCCCATTATCTTTTATGGTAATAGAGAAAATATTTTTTTTTTTATTTTCATCAATTTTTATATAAATTTTATCTGCACCAGCCCTTACTGAATTTTCAATTATATCAATAATATGCATGGAAAGTTCTAACAATATTGTTTCATCCTTCCTTGTTTATCAAAACTGTCTACATACCTTCCATCCTTACAATTAAAAGCTTTTTTGAATTCATTAATAGAAACCGTGTCTATAAAAATTGAAGTGGTTGCTCTTCCGATATCAGATAACTGATGAGCATCAGATGATCGCAGGATAGAAAATTTTTTAACTCCAGGGATACTTAATATTTTGTTAGTTTGACCTCTAAAGGATATCTCCAAAGCATCAGCATCCATATCATCAGGAATAAAACCCAGCTGGGCAAGAACACTGAAACTTTCTCTGTCTATATGTGCTGGTACTGCCAAACCGTTTAATGAGTGTATTTTTTCTGTTGCCTTATTTAAAGAAATATTAGTACCTCCGATAAGTAATTTATGAACAATTTTTTCTACTTCATCCTTGTCATTTGCAACCACCTGCATACCGAAAATATCATCATCATTTTCACCGGGTAATAAATGTGAATATACAAAATCTTGTAGCTCCATCACTTTTTCAATACTATCAAAAAAAGCTAATAAATGAACTTCTTCTGAGGTGGTTATTTCCATACCCGGCAGTATACTTATATTGAATTTTTCTGCAACCTTTTGTACCCATTGTACATTTTCCGCACTGTTATGGTCGCATACGGCAATAAGGTCAATTTCTTTTGCTCGGCATTCCTGAACAATGTTATACGGTGTCATTTCAAATTCACCACAAGGAGAAAGACAGGTATGAATATGGAGATCTGTACAAAACCTTTTAACACTCATCAGCTATTATGAATACCTAAGTTATAAAGTTTACCACTTAACTCATAAGCTGATAATTTACTCTTCAGAATAGTAACATATTCATCTTTTGCTTTTTTTATCGTATCTTCAGTAGGTTCTTTGCCCCCAATGATTACTATACCAGCTAATTCCTTAAGCGTTGCTATTGCTACAATGTTTTGATGAATCTGTAAGGTAATCCAAAGATTTCCTTTTTTACTATTTGCCATTACATCACTTAATAAATCACTTACATATCCACCTGTAATTTCTTGTCCAAAACCTTTCCCTCTTACAACGGTATCTAATTTTAAGGATTCAACAATTTCAGAAAGTTTCATACTACATCTCCAAATAGTTTATAATTATTTATTTGTTATAAAAAACACAGTCAGTAACCTCAGCCTTATTTTGCACAATATCTTTTGCCAGAGTCCGGCAATCCGGTGCCCCACAGGCACCGCATTCCTTTCCGCCTAATTTTTTAACAATTTTTTCTAAATCGTTGTATTTTTTTATTGCTTTCTTTGGATTTTTGTCAAGAGGGGGAAATGGCTGCGGTTTGATTTTTTCTTCAAGAAAGAAAAAGCCGTTTTCATATCTATGTTTGATCATTTTGCTGGTAACCCGGCTTTTTTTACCATACATTTCAACTAAATTTTCAGCTTTCTTTTTAGCAAAATGCCTGTTTTCCACATTAAGTGGTCCACCTACACAACCATTAGGACATACAAGACATTCTAAATATTCTACTGCTTTAAGCTTTCCTGCCTCCATATCATCCAAAATTTTTATAACATCACTAACTCCGGAGACAGCTAAACAATTTTCTAAATTAATCCCGTTCGATTCCCCCCCTGCAACTGCCCAACCAAGACCTACTCCACTGGATAACTGTAGAATAACTTCTTCATCTAAATTTTTTAAAGCGCGAAATAATTTACTATAAATTTCCCTAACCGAAATAGCTCCATCCAACTGAGAATTAGTAAGACCAACTGGATTATTGATCGATACCATTTTTGCAGCACAGGAAGAAATATGAATAATACCAATTTCATTTTTCTTTATATTATATTCCTTGGATACTTTCTCCCGGAGATATTGTGCTGCAGACTCTCGTGGTACATCAATAGGTATAATATGATTAACCAGATTTGGATAAAGATGACGAATTAAACGTATGGTAGCAGGGCATACAGTAGATATCATAGGACGAGGAGTTGGATTGTCGTTTAAATATTTTTCAATTGCAGCATTTATCATCTCGCACATCCAGGCACTATCATAAACATAATCAAAACCTATTTTTTTCAAAGCCAACAGGATTTGATTAGGCATTACATCTCTGCCAAACTGAGTATAGATGGTTGGTGATGGTATAGCAACTTTAAACTTAAATTTTTTTAAATCTTGGTACGATGTTGTTAGCGGAGTAACTGCTTCATAAGGACAAACACGGTAGCATTCACCGCAATCAATACATAATTCGCCATCTATCTCAGCTTTTCCACTGTATATCCGAATTGCTTTGGTAGGACAAGCCTTCATACATAATACACAGCCAACACATTTATTTTTGTTAATCTGTATTGAATGACTACTTTTTTTCATAATTAAGTTATTTATCTTTAATTATTATTGTTACTTTGGTTCCCTTACCTACCTGAGACTGGATATTGAATTCATCAGAATTTTTTTTTATATTTGGTAATCCCATTCCGGCTCCAAAACCCATTTCTCGCAACTCATCTGTAGCCGTAGAATACCCTTCTTTCATTGCCAAATCAATATCTGGTATTCCCGGCCCTTGATCGGTAAAAACAAGATAAACTCCATCCGGTTTCAAAGTAAAACTCATCTCCCCTTTTTTACCATACATCACTGTATTCAGTTCAGCCTCATACGAAGCTATTGCAACCCGCCTTATTACCACTGCATTAAATCCAATGTTTTTCAAAATATTTTTAAGATCCAAAGAAGCCTCTCCTGCATGTACAAAATCTCTGCTTTTTATGGAGTATTCTTTATAAAATAATATTTCTTCGTTCATATAATTAGTTATTCCTTCAATCCGTTTGAGTAAAGAATGCCACATACTTTAAACATGGAGTATTCAGTACACAGCAGGGAAACATTACGGCTATCGGCTAATTTAATGGTCTCCTGGCTTGGTTTTTTGCCCCTCACATACATTACTGCAGCTAATTCAACAATTTCTGCGGTCCGTACACTCTGTGTATTAACCAGTCCTGTTATGAGTAGAGATCCTGGTTTACAGGAAGTAAGCACATCACTCATTAAATCAGATGCTTTTATCATAGTGATTTCTTTTTTATAATCAAAACAATTGGTTAACCGTTGACCTTGAAGAAGTTTTAAAATTTGTTCTAATTTCAATGATGTTCCTGTATAAACAGTCAATACATTATATTAGAATTTTGTTTTTAATTTTTTCAACTATTGCTGGCAAGGATAATGTGATTTCCGGTGTACATTCTTCACTAAAAGTAGAAATATCCTTAACAGTTACTCCATATATTTCGATATCATTAGTTATAGGAATTTTAACTTTGTTTGCAAGTTCGATAGCTTCATGTAAAGATACCTGATGTCTGGTCCAGGCAGTTCCACCTTTGATATCATCTAACTTTAGTTTAAGCACAGTGCCAAGAGGATTATTTTCTGAAATAAATGAATCTATTAATATTACTTTTTTATACCCTGTGATGCTATCGATCAATTCAAGACCTCCCATACTTGCTTCCCGAATAATAATATTGGGATTATCAATAATTTTTACCAGTTCCCGGACAACATATATTCCTACACCATCATCACAAAGTATCGTATTCCCCAGACCGATAATTATGGTTTTATTTTCTCTGCTGTTGAAGGATAATTGATTATTCATTAATTAATTTTATATTTTTCTATACCAACTTTATACAAATCACCACCAAAAGCATCATTAACAACCACTGCAGGAAACTCAACAACTTCCAGGCGACGAATAGCTTCAGGACCTAAATCCTCGTAAGCAACAAATTCTGCTTTTTTTACCGAGTTTGCCATCAGAGCAGCTGCTCCTCCAATGGCTCCGAAATATATGGCTTTGTATTTTTTTTGTGCTTCGATCACTTCCTGACTTCTGTTTCCTTTTCCAATCATTCCTTTTAGTCCATATTCAATAAGCCGGGGGGCAAAAGGATCCATTCTGTAACTGGTAGTAGGACCTATGGAGCCAATGGGATTCCCGGGTTTAGCCGGAGCAGGACCTGCGTAGTAAATAATTTGATTCTTCAAATCAACAGGTAAATCACCATCTTTGTCCAAGGCTTCAATTAAACGTTTATGAGCAGAATCCCTCCCTGTATACATAACACCAGTGATAAAAACAGAATCTCCTATCTTTAGATCCTCTATGATTTCATCTGTCAAGGGTGTGGTAATTTTTTTTATTGATGACATATTTTACTCCTCGATTAATATTATTTATCTTAAAGTATGATCTCTTTATGTCGGGCCACATGACACTGCATATTTACGGCAACCGGAAAACTGGCTATATGACAGGGATGTACTTCTATATGTACAGCCAATGCAGTAGTTCTGCCGCCAAAACCCTGAGGTCCTATTCCTAATTTATTAATTTTCTCTAAAAGTTCATCTTCAAGATCTGCATAAACCTTATCGGGATTCTTAGATCCAACCGGACGCAGCAAGGATCTTTTGGCAATTTCCGCACATTTATCAAAGGTTCCGCCTATGCCAACTCCAACTATAACTGGTGGACAAGGATTGGCTCCTGATTTTCTCACTCGTTCAATGACAAATTCCCTGGCACCTTCAATACCGGCAGCAGGAGCCATCATTTTTATTTCACTCATATTTTCACTTCCTCCACCTTTGGGGGCAAAGGCAATTTTAATTTTATCACCTGGGACAATATCAGTATGAATGATTGCTGGAGTATTATCACCGGTATTATTTCTTTTTAGAGGGTCTGCAACCACAGATTTACGGAGGTATCCTTCTTTATACCCCTGTCTAACTCCTTCATTGACTGCTTCCGCAAAATCTCCTCCTGTAATATGAACTTCCTGACCTAATTCGATAAAAAAGACAGCATATCCTGTATCCTGACATAAGGGCACCTTATCATTCTTTCCAATTTCAATATTTTCCAGTATTTTACCTATCACTTCCTTGCCGGTGGAAGATTCTTCTTTTTTTTCGTAGTCTTTTAATGATGTTACTACATCATCACCAAGATAATAATTGGCATCAATACAGAGTTTTTTTACTGCTTGTGTTATGGTTGAAACTTCAATGTCTCTCATAGGGTACTCCTTTTATAAAAATTCATTGGAATAAAATATATTATTATATTGCTTTATACGGTATATAGCCCGGATTATACATTTTATGTTGAACGAATTCCAGAATATCCTCCGGTTCCTTTGCCCAGGCTAATCCTTTGGAATAGGCAAGCTTACAGACTGAAGTGGCAATATTTGCAGAAATTTTGCGAATGTTTTTTAAATCAGGATATACTTTACCTTTATCCAGGGTTTTTCTCTCCACCATTTCTGCCAGGGTTTTTGCTGCAGTATAGAACATGGAATCTGTTATTTTAGTAGCCTCACATGCAACTGCTCCTAAACCAACACCAGGGAAAATATACATGTTATTACCCTGGCCGGTTTCATAGGTTTTCCCCTTATATTTTATCGGATCAAAGGGACTTCCGCTTGCATAAATTACTTTTCCCTCTGTCCATTGATAGGCTTGATCCGGTGTGCATTCGCTTTTGGAAGTGGGATTTGATAAAGCAAAGATTATGGGTCTGTCCACATGCTGATTCATTTCTTTAACTATCTGCTCACTAAACGCTCCGGTTTGGGTACTGACTCCGATTAATATAGTCGGTTTCACGGTTTTAACTACCTGCAGCAAATCCATAGTTGACATATCTTTTCTGGCAAAGGGTACTTTGTGGTCAGCAAGTGTTCCTTTTCTTTTCACAGTAACTAATCCTTTACTGTCCAGTAACCAAAAATTCTTTCTAGCCTCGTCTTTGGTTAAACCCTGTTCCATCATACCGGTTACAATCAAATCCGCTATTCCTATGGATGCGGAACCGGCACCGTAAAAAACAATTCTCTGATCTTTTAACTTTTGTCCGGTAATCCTCAAAGCCGCCAATAAACCAGCCAGTGCCACTCCCCCGGTTCCCTGAATATCATCATTAAAGCATAACAGCTTTTTTCTGTAACGATTAAGAAGTCTAAAGGCATTATCATTGGTAAAATCTTCGAATTGTACTAGCGCTTTGGGCCATCTGTTGTGTATTGCTGATATACATTCATCCAGCACTTCCAGAAAATCATCCCCGGTTAATCGAGGATGTTTCTCGCCCAAGTATAAAGGGTCTTGCAATAATTTTTCATTATTGGTACCGACGTCAATAACAATCGGCAAGGTTTTAGAAGGATATAATCCGGCACAGGCAACATAAAGAGCAAGTTTTCCGATTGGTATTCCCATACCACTTGCTCCCAGATCTCCCAGACCTAAGATTCGACTCCCATCCGTAATGACAATAATATCAATTTTATCTTCCGGCCAGTTTTTTATTCTTTTTTTAAAATCACCTTTGGCTTTTGATGATATGTACATACCACGGGGTCTACGATAAATATTTCCATATTTCTGACAAGCTTCCCCCACAGTAGGAGTATAGATTATGGGGGTCATTTCTTCCAAATTTTCCAGAATTAATCGATAATAAAGGTTTTCATTGCGGTCATGAAGGGATTCTAAAAATATATATTTACCCAGATCAGTATCTTTCCGGTGATAATTTTCTTTTGCTCTTTTTAATTGCTGTTGTATAGTTGACTGATGGGGAGGAACCAGTCCAAATAAATGTAACTCTTCTTTTTCTTCATCAGAAAATGCTGTACCTTTGTTGAGAAATGGATCTCTGAGAATATCCAATCCCCTTTTAGTAACCGGAAAATATCCCAGTTTTTGTTCATCAACCTCATAACGCTTTAACTCTTTTTTCATTTAAAACCTTTTTCAATGTGTGAAATTAATATAATTACTTGTGAGACACTAAGTTTAGAGAAAAAACATAAATCTGAAAATATTCAGAATATTTAATGTTTTATGTGAGTAATGCCTTTTTTTAAATAAACCTTCTATGACGTAAAAATATAGTTATAATAACTCAACTATTTTTTTAACTAATTTTTCAATCCCTTTAGCAATATCAGCAATACCAGGTCCAAGCATATAGGCTGGAGTGGAAACAATTCGGTTTTCTTTGTCTACAGCTATCTGATCCACGGAACATTTGGAATGTTTTGCCTTAAAAAATTCAATATCCGAGGCAGTACTATCATCAGAGCCAATGGTCAAAACCGGGTGGATATCGGTATCTTTTAAGGCTACTGCAACCACAACCGGAGCTATGCACATGGTTCCCAGAGGCTTTTTGGATTGAATAACCTGATTTATAAGATTTTTCACATTTGGATCAATTGTACAATCCCGTCCTTTTACGGCATAATTGATTAAATTTTTTGCAGCTCCAAAACCGCCTGGTATAATTAAAGCATCAATATCATCAATCGATATGGAGGATAATTTTTTCACTTCTCCTCGGGCTATTCTGGCTGATTCGGTACGAACATTTCTTGTTTCCTGCATCTCATCACTGGTATTATGATTGATAACATGAAGTTGCTCTTTATCCGGAGCAATAGGAATAACATCTGCTTTTTCTCGGTCTAAAAAATATAAGGTCAAGGTTGCTTCATGGATTTCAGATCCATCAAAAACCCCACATCCACTTAATAAAACTCCAATTTTTTTTCTCATAATGACCCTCCCCTTTTTAACTTATTTATAGACTTTAATTATACAAAAAATAAGGAATTTATGCAAGTTAAAAAAATTATCTCAACCGAGTAAAATACATACAAATACAAAAAGCCTAATAAAAAAATATTAGGCTTCAATGTACCGTGTATTATACATAATAATCTAAATAAATATTTTCTTTTTAGCGGAATTTTCTCCTAATTTAGTTATTTTTTCGGTGAATTCTGTAGTCACCTTAACAAATCTGGCTCCTTCCGCTGCAGATATCCAGGCCAATCGTAATCTCTCTGATTCCAATCCTAAAGAATCAAAAATTCTGGTTAAAATAATAAATCTTCTGCGGGTATGATAATTACCTGATTGATAGTGGCAATCTCCCGGATGACATCCTCCTATAAGAACACCATCTGCACCATTAAAAAATGATTTTATGAGAAAAACCGGATTTACTCTGCTGGAACACATCACTCTTATTGGTAAAATAGTTGATGGATATTTCATGCGGCTTGTTCCTGCTAAATCAGCTCCAGAATAAGTACACCACTTACATAAAAAACTTACAATCTTTGGTGTAAAATTATTTTTCATTTTTATATATCTCCCGTATTTGCATTGGTTGTCAATTTTTTATTAATCTTCACCTATTTCTGTAAATTCTTCTTCTTTGAATATAGTAACTGGTACTTGTTCTTCTACATCTCGTCCTGGAATATAATCAAATATTTCAGCTACTTTTTCCCCATTTTTTCTGAAAATTACAGATACCGGAATATCTACAGGACACACCTCAGTACATTGTCCACATCCGATACAGGAAAAACTCATATGGCTTAATCTTCCAATCTGATATAATACTGTATCCGGTGGGAGTCGTAATCCGCCTTTACGAGTAAGTTCGCTGGTCATAACATCACTGTCATAATCATAGGTAGCTGATTCAAAATCACACAAAATACAGTAGCAAATGGGACATACCCGGCTACAAGCATGACATCCTATACATTTACCAAATACATCAATCAAACCGTCCAAACCAGTATCTTGAATATTGATCTGATCAAAAAGCTTTTCTTTGTACTCTTTTCGTCTTTTCACAGTTTGATCCAAGATCGATGTATCCAACTCCTCTTCCTTGACTTCTCCATCAAATCCTTCTGTCATTGATTTGGCCTTTTCCGTATGTAATAACATCCGACACCTATCAGTATTTTCTCCCCATAAAGAAACTGTGATATCAGCATTAAGAGGAATAAAAAAATCACACGCTTTACACATTTCTCGTATATCATCAAAATCCTTACCCGTTGCTACCGCTTTCCAATAATCAGGAAGTAATTTTTCAGATTTTTTATCTTCAATCACTGTTTTAAAAGTAAAAGCCCCTCCACAAGTATATGATACTAAAAGAAAATTCTCTAATTTTCCCTGGGAACGTTTTACCAACTCAATAAAGGAACGTAATTCACAGGGTTTCATTACTGCAGCAGCAGGTTTTTCCAGATCCCCTACTTCTGACAATATTTTTCCGGCATTTACAGGCAAAAAAGGGAGTAGAGGAACCGCATCCTGTAAAAGTTTTGGATCGGTAATAAACGCATACTCAATATCACCCGGTTTTTTGGTTTTTCGTAAAGTAAATACACCACTTACCTTATCGTTTTTCAATAAAAATGTTAAGAAATCAATTAATCCTGATTCTGAATTCTTTTTTATGATCAAAGCCTGATCCATGATTAATCTCCTATCCTTCTGCATCTTCAACTAGTTCTTTTATTCCTTTTGTTTCTTCCAATTTAAATGTCTTCAACGGGATCGGTTCTTCTTTGTCCTGTCCACTCTTATATCCAAATTTTTCCTGAGTGTTATTTGACACATAACTGAATATTTCTGCGACCGGAATTGAAACCGGGCAGGCATCCGTACATAACCCGCAGGAAACACAGGATAAACTCATATGAGACATTCGTCCGACCTGAAACATTATTCTATCCAGCGGAAATGAAATACTCCCTCTGTTTTTTGCTTTAAACATCATCATATCAGATTCAATTTTTGCTGTTTCAGATTCAAAATAACATTGACGGCAATAACAGACAGGGCAAGCACTACGGCAATTATGACAACCGATACAAGAGGAAAATGTATCTCTTAGGCTATCCAAACCTTCTACCATATTTTTTATTTGTTTGAACCGCTCTTGTTTATTTGTTAACCGTTTTTTTCTGATGTTTTCTATAGTTTGAGACCATTCTGAAATATCCTGGGATGGTTCCATTTTCATTTCTTGTAAAATATGCTCTCCTTGTTTACTGCTTGGTATTAAAAGTACACTGTTATCTCCGTTTCCGAAAAATCCAAAATGCAAATCAGATACTGGCAATAAGGAAAACTCATCACAAATGTGACATACAGATTTTATGGATGTATGGTAAAAATTCAACTTTTTTAATAGTTCCTTAAACTTTTTTTCTGCCTTTTCCGGATCATTGAGATAGTCTTTCATAGAAAATGTACCAGGACAATCATAACTGATCAGAGTTACATTTTCTAAATTAATCTGATTTAATTTAGAAAGTTCTATGACTGCACGAATTTCACATGGTTTCAAAACAGCAGCAATTTTGAGTGCTGGTTCACCTTTTCTTAAAAAGCTACTTAAAGCCTTAGCACCCTGCACCGGCATTATCGGTGCAACGGGATTTGCATCATCAAGCAATTCCCCGTCTTTTACTAAAATCCAGGCATAGGAATCCTTAGCAGGGACTCTCATCGGAATCAGGACTGCATCAACAATTCTATCATTGAGCATATCGTGTAAAACGTTTAAAATTGTTTTACTCAATTCATTTTTCGGCTTGATTGTTACTCCTTTGTTGTGAATCTTACTCATCAATATCTCCTCTATCGAATTGCTTCATTAACTTCATTGTAAAGCTGGGAGGCAGTAAAATGTTTGGCCCGAATAGCTCCAGAAGGACAACTGCCGGCACAATTACCGCATCCTCTGCAAATAGCCTCGTTAATAACACATAGACCTCGTTCTAAATTATAGGTAATGGCCCCATAACAACAAACATCCATACAGGTTTTACAACCCATACAAAAATCTTCAATAATCTCAGAAACTTTAACCTCCGGTATAATTTTTTCTCCGGGTATTAACTGGGTTGCTATTTTCCCAGTTACTGCTTTAGCCTGTAACATTGATTCTGATATTCCCTTTGGTCCATGACATGCACCTGCAATAAAAACTCCTTCAATAGAAGTTCCTACCGGATTGAGCTGTTGATGCGCTTCCTGAAAAAATTTGGTCTCATGTAAAGGGATATTCAATAACTCTGCAAGCTTTTGTGTCCCTTGCGCAGGGATCATAGCAGGGGCAAGAATAATCATATCCACATCAGATTCTTTTTTATTATCCCCATTGATTTCTTTATAAGTAATATGGGTGCTTTTACTTTTTATGTCACTGATTCTTATAAATTCTACATTATCAGTATTTTTAATTGTATCAAAAAATTCCTGATCGTACTTATGAGGAAGACATAAATCTCTATAAAAATCTCTAATGATAATCTTGTCTGATTGATTCTGGAAATAAGAAATAATCTTAAGCATATAATTACAGCAAATTTTTGAACAATACCCTCTCTCCTCTCTGCCTACACAGTGAATTAATCCAACAGATTTCGGTTCATTCCCCGATTTAAGCGTAATTTTACCATTTTCTTTCATCATTTTCTCAATTTCCAAAGCAGTGTATACATCATCTTTTTTAGAATAAGTAAAATCTTTTAGTTTATCTGCAGACATTAATGTAAAGCCTGTTGCCAACACAATAGCACCTACTGTGTATTCCTCTACGGGGTAGTCCTCATTAATATTTTTTATAGAAATTTCAAAATTGCCTAAAAACCCTACAGCCTTTTCAAGCTGGGATTCAGTAAAAATTTTAATATATTCATTCTCTTTTATTGCAGTAATCTTTTTTTCAAGCATATCCGTACAATCCCCCTGTCTGGGGAGTAACTTTGAGAATAAAGCAGCTTTCCCTCCCAATTGGGATTCTCTTTCAATCAGATACACTTTTCTCTGCTTACCAGCAAGTGAAAGAGCTGCTTCGATTCCTGCAATCCCACTGCCGATAATAAGTACATTAGGATTACTGTCCAATCTTTTTTCTACAAGTTCCGATTGATGTAATACCCGATTAATTGCAGATCTTATATACAGTGCCGCTTTTTCAGTTGCTCTCTTTTTATCAGGTATGATCCAGGCACATTGTTCCCGAATATTAACCATCTTATATAAATAAGGATTGAGCTGGGTTTTTTTACAAATATTGATAAAGGTTGTATCATGATCCCGGGGAGAGCAAGCTGCAATAACCAGATGGGTTAATTCATTTTCTTTGATTTCGTTTTCTAAAAACTCTTTTCCTTCATTAGAGCAAAGTAGTTTATACCGCTTAAGAATTAATTCTTCATCTTTAAATTGCTCCGAAGTTGATATATTATCCATTACTTCATTAATATTAATATTATCAGCAATATTTGGACCGCATTCACAAATATAAACACCAATTTTCCTACTCATATCATTAACCTTTCATTTATCCTAATAATGAAATAACCTCTCCTACTGCAGATTCTGCTTGAATTACAGAATTTTGAATATCCTTGGGGCCTTCAGCACATCCAATAATAAATATCCCTTCAATGGATGTTTTTACGGTACCTGTATTATCTCTCTGAATATTGAAAAAACCTTTGTTATCAATTTCTAAACTTAATATTTTTCCAAGCTTTTCTGAAGTTTCAGAAGGGACAAGTGCACAGGAAAGAATTACCATATCAACATCTAAAGGCTTTACTGAACTTTTATCGTCAGGTAAGTTTACTTTTAATGTTCCGTTATTTCCTGATATTTGAATGTCTTCTGCGGGTGGTTTAAATATAAAAGTATTATTTGAATTTTTAATTTTATTATAAAAATTTTGATAGGTTTTATCCGGAACACAAATATCAGAATAAATATTATATATCTTAGCTTCTGGTAACTTATCTTTTATGAAGTGAGTATATTTAAATGAAGACATACAACAAACACTTGAACAATATCCCAGCTCTTTTCTACCAATACAATGTATTATTGCTACAGAATCAGGTGATTTTTTTCCTTTACGTAATACTAATTCACCTGAAGTGGGCCCATTGGAGGCATAGAGTCTTTCAAATTCCATTGACGTATAAACATTAGGATATTTGCCGTATCCCAAGTTTTTAATTTTTTTAGCATCGAATAAATCAAATCCTGTTGCGACTATAATAGCTCCTACCCCTACTTCCACTTCTTCATCCTTTTCTGAAAAATCAATAGCACCAAACATACATGCTTCTGCACAGGCATTACAATTCTTTTTTCCGCTGATTTGCAGACAATGTACAGGATCAATTACGGGTACATTAGGAAGTGATCCGTCACAGGGAACATAAATAGCCTTTTTTTCAGCAAGATTTTCTTCCCATTCATTTTTTAATGAAATCGGACAGGGGTCATAACAGGCACCACATCCAATACAATCAGTAATACTTACATATCGTGCTTTTTTATTGATCTTTATATTAAAGTTACCAGTCTGCCCTTCAGCCTTTTGTACTTCACTTAAGGTCATTACCTCAATATTTTCATTTTGAAGAACCTCTTGTTGTATGGGGGCAACCATACAGGTGGAACATTCTAAATTAGGAAAACTTTCTTCATTCTTGATTGTATTTCCTCCAATAATTGGAAGCTTTTCGACCAATATAACTTTTTTACCAGCTTTTGCAAGCATGAGACTTGCTTGCATCCCGGCAATTCCCGCTCCAATTATAAGAATTTTATCTGAACCATTCATTTTAAAAATCTCCCTTTCTAATAATAGGGATTGTTATTCAAAGGATTAGGACCTAATTGTTTAACTTTTTCAGTAAAACTATTTACTACTTCAGCATAACGATTACCTTCTGATGCTGATATCCAGGATAATTGCAACCTCTCCGGATCAATTTTAAGTGTTTCAAAAATACTTTTCAGCATAGCAAATCTTCTGCGGGTGTAATAATTTCCTTTATCGTAATGACAATCACCCGGATGACATCCGCCGATCAGTATACCATCAGCTCCATTAAAAAAAGTTGTTAATACTAAATTAAAATCAATTCTGCTGGAACACATAACCCGTATAACAGTTAAATTGGGGGCGATCTCTAATTTTGAAGAACCTGCCAAATCTGCAGCAGCATAGGTACACCAATTACAAAGATACCCAACGATTTTTGGTGTAAATCCATTGTTTCCTTTAGATTCCATTTTATATCCCGTTTTATAAAATTAAACACTATATTTAAATTGCTTATTTAAAAGAATCCTTCTTTAATAAAATACTACTCTATTTAACAGACTATTTTTGTATTCTATAATTTTAAAATAATCTATTAGTTTTCATTTAAAAAATTAAATCTGAATCTGTGCTTTATGTTTACCATCGGCATCTGTTGTACACATAAGTAAAGTTTTTCCCGTTTTCTGACACCATGCTTTTATATCATTGGGAAAGGATTCACAATCGGCTTCTACTTCCAGAGTATCGCCTGCATTTAGTTGAGGTAGCATTGCTGCTACTTTTAAAATCGGTTGGGGACATTTCATTCCCAGTGTATCTAATTTTTGTACTGCCATTTTTAATTTCTCCTTTTATTTTTTTTAATTATTTTATTACTAGCGATTAAAAAGAAAATGTCAAAGTTGCATCGCCTGCTTCATTGATAAAGGTCGTAGCACCAACCACTTCTACTCCGTCGATTAAATCCTCCTCAGTGAAATCATGCACGTCAAATGCCAGTTCACATACAAGCAATCTGCCACCTAAACTCAGAAGACCTTTATACATCTCTTCTAAATCCGGCAGAGCTGGTGCAGCCTCATTTAATTCTTTGATTTTGCCTTTTTGCATTGCTGGAGCCCCCCCTGGACAGAAGAAAATAATCACATCGTCACCGCTGGCTGCAGCTGATGAGCCTAAAATAAAGGGCGGATACACATTTTTGGTCTCTGCTCCATTAACTGTAATTGCCATTTTTGCCATTGAAAAACCTCCTTTTAAAATTATCAAATTAACTGAATATACAAATAATACAATATAATACAAAAAAAAATTTACTCTGTCATTTTAATGATTTTTTTGGCATATTGATTAACAACTTTATAACAAACCCTTATTCCTTCTCTTCGACCTACAATAATCCCCGCATTCTTTAAGATCTTGAGATGTTGAGAAATAGTTGACTGAGGCAGACCAAGTTTTTTCTGAATTTCGGAAACATTACATTCATCTTTTTTTAAACCATGGACAATTTCTAATCTCGCTGGATGTGCTAATGCTTTCAATACTTCACATATGTTTTTATATTTATTCATAAATGTAAAAATAAAATACTATAATTACCCAATGGGGCCTAATTTATTTATTTTATTAACAAAAGTTTTTACTTCCTGTTTGAGTTTTACTGCTTCTCCTTTATCAATCCAAACCAATTGTAATCTTTCAGGATTGATACCCATTTGGTGAAGCATAATTTTTAATAATGCAACTCTTCCTACAGTTTTGTAATTCCCATCATGCTCACATGTATCCTGCGGACAAGCAGCTATCAATACTCCTCCAATTTTTCTCTGGAATATTTTCAATATTATTTCAGGTGAGATACGTCCTGAACACATACTTACCAAATATTTTTCTTTTGTACTGGATTCATAAGCCGGAATTCTAGAAAATTGTAATCCTGGATTTGTTGACCAATTACAAAAAAATACAACAGTTTTGGTATCCATTATTACTCCCTTATAAATTCTTCAACTTGTTCAAACAATTCATTTTGACTCAAACCAAATCCTTCTCTGCTGTAAGCTGCTCCAGATGGACAGGCGGCGACACAACATCCACAGCTCTGACATTTTACCCTGTCAATCACGATCTTATCATTTTTTTCGTCATAAGTTCTGGCTTCATGCTTACAAACCGGAATACAAATTCTGCAGCGGCTGCATAAATCTTCATTGGTCCTGGATGTGGTACCAAGTGTTTCAAAACCAGCAGCTACAAAATCTGCTTTTGCATCATTCAGGATATCAGTTACTTCAACTTTTGCAGAACAGGATGCATCACATCGTTTACACATATAACATTCAAAAATTTTTTCTGCAACTTCATTATCTGGTTTAATATCACCCCGCATAAGACCATAAATCATTATTAATTTTCCCCTGGGAGTATCTGATTCCCATCCGGTAATTTTAAAAATATGACAATTTTCAAAACAATAACCGCAGCGAATACACACATGTAATTTATCCTGCCATTTTTGTAAATTATTGAATTCCATAATAATCCCTCTCTTTAACGAATTTAATCCAATGCTTCTGCAACAAGATCAAGAACATTTGAGACCTGAATCTTACCATCAAACTCAGCAGCCATATTCCTGAGATTCAATTCACAGGTTGGACATAGGGTTACTAAATAATCGGCTTTGGTCTCTAAGGCTTGTTTAACACGCTTCAAGGCTAATTGTTCAGATATTTTTTTATCGGTCACTAATAATCCACCGCCACCGCCGCAACATTCTGCTTCTTTTCCATAAGTGGACATCTCTACAGGTTCAGCACCAATTTGATTCAACAACCATCGTGGTTCATCGACCATACCCAATCCTCTTGATACATTGCAGGGATCATGATAGGTTACTTTGATATTTAACTTTTTGATTTTATTTTTATATTTTGGTAGTCTCTCGACTATTTCATTGATTATATATTTCGCTTTTAAATCAGGGTATTTCTTTTGAATAAAGAAAACACAGGTAGTACAAGCACAAATAAATTCTTCATCTAAATCAGAAAGTGTTTCCCGAAATTTATTTTGTTGTTCAGAAAAACCTTCTTTATCTCCCAATACTGCAAAGGGCATCCCGCAGCAGGTTTCATCAAATGTTTTTGGTTTAATACCTAATTTTTCTAGTAAATCAAGATATTTTCTGGAATCTTCTTTTCGCTCCAGTAATCTACATCCTAATAAAACACTTTTTTCTCCTTTATAGGAGGGAGGAGACAATTTTTGGTTAAAAATATTACCACTTACTTTAATTTTTTCTAAAAGTTGATCATGTGCATCATTATGAAAACCCGCTTCATACAGATCAGTACGTACTGCCGATATAATGTCTGGTACGGAAACATTTGCCGAACACCTTTCAACACAATCCTTACAAAAAGTACATTCGAATAATTTTTGAACAATAAAATCTGATGGTTCTAAATCCTTATTCAATAAACCATAAGAAAGAACAAGCTTACCTCGTGCTCCGTCAACTTCCCATCCCTGATTTTTAAACAGCGGACATGCTTCAAAACAATAACCGCACCGTATACATCGATTTAAGTCTTCTTCCCATTTTTTTAAATATTTTGTTTCCATTTTCGCCTCAAGTATTAACTGAACATTAATATTACCTTAATTGACATTATATCGTAATTTGGTTGCTGTTACCCAATCATCCGGTGCATCCATCATTTTACCGGGATTTAAAATATTATTCGGATCCAGGGCATGTTTAACAGCTTTCATAAAAGGTAAGGAATCTTTCTTTTCCAGTTTGAATGCAGGGGCTTTTGATAATCCAATGCCATGTTCAGCAGAAGTGGTTCCACCCATTTCAGACACATATTCATAAATTTCCCTTACCGCATTCTTGGCATTATACCATTGTTTCCCTTTAGTAGCATCCATGAGTATTTTGGTATGCATACAGCCGGAACCGCAATGTCCATAGGCTGTCATAATAACATTGTTTTTTTTTGCAATTTCATGAATCCTGCGTGCCATCTTTGTCATTTTTGAATAAGGAACTGCCATATCATCAGCAAGAGAAGTGCAGGAATAAAGATCCTTATATTTAGAAAGTGCAGGGAAAAGTTTTTTTCTGCCTGCAAAAAGTTTGGTCCTTTTATCAGCTTCATAGCTGTATTGAATTCCGAAACCATTATTATCTTCACAAATCTTTTTCATTTTTTCAATCTCAAAATCAACTGCCTCTTTAACCATTCCATCCGCCTCGAACATTAATATTGCCTCAACATCTGGTAATCCCATATCCATGGTTTTATTAACTGCAGTTATGGCAACATTATCCATCAGTTCGAGTAAGGAGGGCTGTGCTCCGCTAGCCATGATGGCAGCAATGGTATCACCTGCTTCTTCCAAAGTATTAAAATTAGATACACCAAGACAACGGTATTTGGGAAGAGGAACAAATTTCAGCATTGCTTCTACAATAATCCCAAGAGTTCCCTCTGATCCCACCATTAACCGATCCATTTGATATCCTGCAGCTTCAACTCTGGTTCTGGAGCCTAAATGAACTAATTTTCCATTTGCCATTACTACTTCCATGCCAAGTACAGAATCTCTTACCGCCCCATATTTAACAGAACGCACTCCACTGGCATTATTTGCAATCTCACCTCCGATAGTTGCCACTCTGCTGGATGCAGGAGCAACAGGATAAAAAACTCCATGTGGTTTTAAGGCCCGGTTTAAATCATCATCAATGACACCTGCTTCCACCCTGCAGTATCCATCTTCAAGATTTATTTCAATAATCTTATTCATCTTTTTTAAATCCAGCACAATCCCGCCTTTGATGGGAACTGCCTGTCCTGACATACCTGAACCGGATCCCCGGGCAATAATCGGGATTTTCTCGGAATTTGCATAACGGACTATTTTTTGTACCTGTTCTTTTGTTTCCGGACGCACCACAGACCAGGCAAATGCTTCATGAACAGATGAATCTGATCCATATACATAACGGGTACCTGGATCATCCCTGACATTATCTTTGCCTACTATTTTTTTTAATTTATTACTATCTACTTTTGCCATGGCTTTTCCTCAACTTAAAATATTAAAATTTATTTAATGGAATAATCCGTGCTTTTGCTGCAGCATATACATCTCCATTATCGTTTTCGATGGTGCCTCTGCCAATCCATAACTTACCTTTATCTTCAAGTATCTCACCCTTGATGGTAAATTCCTGATTGATTGGTATCGGTTTTAAAAACCGTATATTTAGTTCTGCTGTCACACCAAACAATCCTGTTGATGCATAGGATGCCCACACTATGGCATCATCCAAAAGAGCACTGATAATACCACCGTGAACCATATTTTCATATCCCAGATGAATTTTCGTACCAGTAAATTTGGTTTCAGATTTTTTATCATATAAAGTAAATTCTCTTTGTAAACCTTTAGTGTTCTCCTGACCGCAAACAAAACAGTTAGGAAAAACTGGAATAGATTTTTGTGTAGTTTCTTTTATCATATGCTTATATGATCAGTTTTTCAATACTTTTTTCATAGTAATTCCAATCTCTGCTGGGGAATCAGCTACGGTTACGCCACATGCACGTAAAGTCTCTATTTTTTCTTTAGCTGTTCCTTTTCCTCCGGCTATAATAGCACCAGCATGTCCCATGCGTTTTCCGGGAGGTGCTGTTCGTCCGGCAATAAAACTGACCACCGGCTTATTGAATTCTCTTTTTATGTATTCAGCTGCTTTTTCTTCATCACTACCTCCTATTTCACCAATCATAACCACTCCCTCTGTGTCCGGATCATCTTTAAACAGCTTCAAGGCATCAATGAATCTGGTACCAATAATGGGATCACCACCTAGTCCTATACAGGTAGTCTGGCCTAATTTTTCTTTGGTTAATTGATCCACTGCCTCATAAGTCAAAGTACCACTTCTGGAAATAACCCCAATTTTCCCTGGGGAATGAATAAATCCGGGCATGATGCCAATCTTGCATTTTCCGGGAGTAATAACACCAGGGCAATTCGGTCCCACCAGACGAGCATTTCTGTTTTTTAAAAAGGTATCAACTTTAACCATATCCAGGGTAGGTATTCCTTCACTAATACAAATGATCAGCTGAATTCCGCTGTCAGCAGCTTCCATAATAGCATCTGCAGCAAAAACCGGAGGAACAAAAATAACGGATGTATTTGCACCAGTTTGCTTTGCTGCTTCTTCCATCGTGTTGAATACAGGAATTCCCTCATGTTTGATTCCACCCTTACCAGGAGTAACACCTGCTACAATCTTGGTACCGTATTCAATCATTTTTTTGGAATGGAAAGTACCTTCACTTCCGGTTAATCCCTGAACAACCAATCTGGTTTTTTCATCTATAAGAATACTCATTATAACCTCTAAAATTTATTCTATTCACTCTTATACTTTTCATCCTATTTCTGAGCAGCGGCAACTGCTTTTTGAGCCGCATCTCCCAAATCTTCTGCTACTTCAAAAGAAAGATCTGATTTCTTGAGAATATCAGCAGCAATATCACTATTGGTACCGGCCAGACGTACTATAATTGGTACAGAGATATCAAGTCTTTTTGCCGCCTCAATAACTCCATTTGCAACCCGATCACAACGAACTATTCCACCAAATATATTTATCAGAACAGCCTTGACATTTTTATCGGAAAGAAGAATCCTAAAGGCATTTTCTACCCGTTCAACCGAAGCAGCTCCTCCAACATCCAAAAAATTTGCCGGCATAGAACCATGATGTTTAATTATATCCATGGTAGCCATAGCAAGACCAGCTCCGTTTACCATACATCCGACATTTCCATCCAGTTTAACATAACTTAAATTGAATTTTGAGGCTTCAACTTCAGTGGTTTCTTCTTCCTGGATATCACGTAATTCCTTGATATCGGGATGACGGCCCAGAGCATTGTCATCAAAATTGATTTTGGCATCAGCTGCCAATAAACGTTTATCTTTGGTAATCACCAGAGGATTAATTTCAGTTAGAGAAGCATCGCATTCATTAAACAATTTATATAAATTTACAACCAGTTTAGAACCATCTCGTATCAATTCCTTAGGGAGATTTAATCCAAATGCTGCCTTTCTAGCTTGAAATGGCTGAATCCCCACACTGGGATCAACTGGTATTTTTATTATTTTCTCAGGAGTTTTAGCAGCTACTGTCTCAATCTCCACCCCTCCTTCTTCTGAAGCAATAACAGTAATCATGGAACTGTCACGGTCAATAACCATTCCCAGGTAAAGTTCTTTTTCCACTTCCAGAGCTTCTTCCACAAGAACTTTGCTCACCAGCTTGCCTTCCGGACCGGTTTGATGAGTAACCAAATTCATACCGATAATCTCAGCTGCTTTTTCTACTGCCTGTTTTGGATTATCAGCCAACTTAATTCCGCCTCCTTTTCCTCTTCCTCCTGCATGAACCTGAGCTTTAACCACCACTTTTCCCCCTATTTCCTCAGCTATCTTACCGGCTTCATCATTTTTATCTGTTACTTTTCCCTCTGGGACAGGAATAGAATATTTTTTGAATAATTCTTTGGACTGATATTCATGAATTTTCATAGTAGAACCCTTACCTAATTTGATTTTTCTTTGTTGGATTTCATACCATAGTCATAACCTTTATCAAAGGCTTTTATATTTTTATCAATAAATCGCTCAGGTACTGATTCGGGAATAGTCTTTTTCATTGCATCAACTGAGACTACTTTTGTTACAGCAGTAACAAATCCCATCATCACTACATTAGCAAAAATTCGATTCCCCAATTCTTCGGCAAATCGGGTGGAAGGAATGGAGAGAATATGTTTTTTGGTATCAATTTTAACCAGATCTTCATCAATTATCAGTACTCCCTCATCCTTGACCTCCGGTTCAAACTTATCGCAGGCTTCCTGGGACATTGCTATCAGATAATCAGTTCGAGTAACATAAGGGTATAATATTTTTTTATCCGATACGACCAGTTGTGAACTACATGCACCTCCTCTTGCTTCCGGACCAAATGATTGATTCATGGTAGCGAATCCTTTATCATATATGGAAGCAGCCCTTCCTAAAATAATACCGGATCGAATAATTCCCTGTCCACCAAATCCTGCAAATCTAATTTCAGTCATTTGTTAGATCTCTCATTTTATTTAATTTTTATAAATTTATCGCCCAAAATTTTTATCATCTGTTCATTATAAGCATCTATAAAAGTTGGTCGTTCTCTGTCAATAAATTTTCCTACAATGATCTTTTCATCTGGAATAATTTTTACTTTCAAGGTATCTTCTCCAGTCCGTTCTTCTGAATTTTTATAATAGAAATCAAGCACATCAGGTTCATGTGAAATAACATCAATTACAGTAAATCCGGTTTTGGATAACATTTCTGTAATTGAGCCACTTAGTTCATTAGCATGAAGCAAAGTCCATCTGGCCACATATACACCTCCACAGGATCGAGCCAGATGTGGGATATTCAGGGGTTCATCAAATGATGCATAGGGTAAAAAAGGAATGCGAGGAAAGGTTACCGGTACATCTTCTCCAGCAATTTTTGGATAGTTATAATTATTAACACAAAGAACATTAATATCCATATTTCTTCTGCCGGCATGTACAAAATGATTACCACCCAAAGTAGCAAAATCTCCAATAAAAACTACGGGCTTTAAATGTGAATTAGAAAGCTTCATTCCGGTCGCAAAAGGTATTGCTCTTCCCCTTGAGGTATGAAACAAATCAATACCAAGATATTCACTTACCTCAGGTGGATATGGAATATCAGTAACCAAACATATCTTTTGTTTTTCTGTTTTTGAATTCTCGATGCCCTGTTTAAAAATTTCAATTATTTTTTCCATTGTATACCTGTTACTTTTTAATTATTTCAGTTAAACTGCCTTTAAAAATCAACTTCTCCAATGAAGTAGTATATTCAATAACATGATCATATTTTTTCTTGTCAGTGGCTATTTTCTTAATTGCTCCTAAAATATCTTCCGGTTTATGTACAGAGGCCCCACCATGCGGCACTAAAATGGTGTTAGCTTTTCCATACGTACACCGATCAACTTCAAATACAATCTGCCCATAATTTATTTCCGGAACTACAAAACCTTTTACCCTTTCTGCCAGTTCAGAAATTTTTTCATCCGGAAATGGCCAGACCGTAACCAAACGAAGCATTCCTACTTTTATTCCCTGTTCTTTGGCTTGTTCAAAAGCTCTGTAAGCAACTCGGGAAGTGATTCCATACGAGACAATAACAACTTCAGCATCTTCCAGATCATGTTCCTGTAATTCAATGATATCATTTTTGTTTTTTCGGATTTTCTCAACCAGATACTGATTGGTAGATTTTTTATTTATTGCTTTGGCTTTGGTTATATCAGGAAGTGATTTACTGTCTAAAACTGGATGACCATTTTCATCATGAGATAATCCTGTAATATACACATTATATCCGTCACCGGCTTTTACCAGGGGAGGAACAAGATCTTTATCACGTTTATAAGGTATATAATCCTCTTTTTTACCTTTGTAAAACCTCCGGGGTTCAACCTCAATTTCAGAAGCTTCCGGAATAACGACCTTTTCAGTCATATGCCCTACACACTCGTCAGCCATAAACATTACTGGTACTCGATATCGTTCTGCTAAATTGAATGCCTTGATGGCAAATTCAAAACTTTCCTGTGGAGAATCAGGGGCCAGGGCAATCACCTCATAATCACCATTTGAACCCCATCGAGACTGCATAATATCCGCCTGGCCTGTACTGGTTGGAACACCGGTTGAAGGCCCACCTCGTTGAATATTTATAATAACAAACGGAATTTCCATAGCTGCACCAAGTCCGATATTTTCCATCATTAATGAATACCCCGGACCTGAGGTGATGGTCATTGCTTTCTTCCCAGCCCAGGATGCACCTAATACGGAAGCGATCGAACCCAGTTCATCTTCCATTTGGATAAATTGTGCACCCACATATGGTGCTTTTCGGGCAAAAGCTTCTGCTGCTTCTGTAGATGGTGTAATAGGATATCCTCCCAAAAATTTACATCCTGCAGCTAATGCCCCATATGCTGCGGCCACATCTCCATCAATATAGTAAGTTCCGGTAAAAACATCCTTAGGATTTGCTTTCACTATGTTCCCTCCCTTATCCTTTTAACCATTCTTGTAAAGATTCAGAAAATGTCGGTCGCTCTCTATCAACAAACTTTCCGACGATTATTTCTTTCTGATAATCAATTTCCAGATTATCAGTTGGTTCTCCGTGTTTGATCACTGAGTTATCATAATAAAATTTCATCATATCCAATCCATCACCCAATCTGTTGATTCTGGAATAGTACATGGCACAGGGTGAGATTACTTCCACTACAGAAAACCCCGGTCGTTGCAAAGCATCGGTTATGGCGTAGGTTAATCTTCTCATATGAAGTGCGGTCCATCGGGCTACATACACCGCACCGGAAGCTTCTGCTATTTGTGGAACATTAGAAGGAGTTTCGAAATTTCCAAAAGGAGAAGTGGTTGTATAAGCCGGAATCGGGGTGGTAGGAGCTACTTGTCCCCCGGTCATGGCATAGATAAAATTATTCACACAAATCACGGTTAGATCTATGTTTCTTCGGGCAGCATGAACAAAATGATTCCCCCCGATTGAAACTAAATCTCCATCTCCGGATATCACCACTACTTTCATTTTTGGATTACCCAGTTTAATTCCAGTGGCATAGGGTATTGCCCGACCGTGGGTGGTATGAAAAGAATCAACTTTTGTATATCCGGCTACTCTTCCGGTGCACCCGATTCCGGATACCACACAAAGCTGGTCTAAATTGAATTCCAATTTATCCAGAGCATCAGCAAAGGCACTAACTGCATTACCAATACCACATCCGGGACACCATATATGCGGTATTCTGTCCATCCGCAGGAGATTGTCCATAGGATGTTTATGTTGCTTTTGAATTTTACTATTTCCCATGTTTGCCTACTATTTTATTGTTTTCTTGATTAACTTTAAAATATGATCTGATGTACCAACATTTCTGGATTCATGATAGAAAAAATGAGTTTTTGCCTTACCTCTGGCACATCGTTCGACTTCTAAAAATATTTGACCGTAATTTATTTCCGGCACAATAAAGTTGTCAATTTTCTTAGCAAGTTTAGTTATTTTTTTCTCCGGAAAAGGCCAGATTGTTTTTAACCGCAAACTTCCCACTTTTATACCTTCCTTGCGTGCCTGTTTAACTGCGTTGAGTGCATCATTTGAAGTCACACCGTAGGATATAACTATCAGCTCTGCATCATCAGTCTGTTCTTCTTCAACCTCAATAATATCATCACTAAATAGTCTTATTTTCTGAACCAATCGGTGTACATTCCATTCCTGACACTCATCACTCATCACCGGATAACCACGTTCATCATGGGTTAATCCGGTCACATGAAATCGATACCCCTGGCTGACATCAACCATGGGAGGAATTAGATCTTTGGTATCATATTCAAAAGGAAGATATTTATCTTTTTTTCCTTGAAAATATTTTCGAGTAGTGACCTTGATTTCTGTAGGTTTCGGAATGTTTACCTTTTGCTTGGTATTACAAACACTGGTATCAGTTAAAATCACCACCGGGGTTCGGTATTTTTCAGAAAGGCTGAAAGCCTGTATGGTCATATTAAACATATCCTGGGGAGAATTAGGTGAAAGTGCTATGATTTCATAATCACCATGAGATCCCCAGCGCGCCTGCATTACATCTCCTGCACCCGGATTACAGGGGATACCTTCTGAAGAGCCATCTCTTTGAACATCAACAATCACACAGGGCGTTTCCAGCATAATTCCTAAACCTATATGTTCTGCCATTTGAGCAAAACCAGT
>JAWODZ010000096.1:0-6719 GCA_046483025.1 bacterium | reverse complement strand
TAGATGAATATGTGGGATGAGTGTGGAGAATTACTTCAACATCTTTCCTTGCTTTGTAAATGGCAACATGCATTTTCCATTCAGATGAAGGGTTTCTTTCTCCTTCGAGAATATTTCCTTCAAAATCAATTACAGATATATCTCGCTCTGTCATTTTTTCGTAGGAATAGCCACTTGGCGTTATGAATATTTTGTTTGACTCCCTTATAGAAACATTTCCCCATGTGCCCTTTACTAGTTCTTCACCAATCATCACTTTGCAAGCGTCAACTACCATTTTTTTGTAATTTTTCATCGCATCAGCTTCCTTTCTATATAAGATTTTTTACTGATTCTCTTTCCACAATTGTTGCCTTTAATACTATCTTAGATACTTCTTTGTGTTGATTTTCTATCCTTGTTAACATGGCGGTTGCAGCAATATTTCCAATTTCTAATATTGGCTGTCTAATAACTGTTAGAGGTGGATTAACGATTTCGTTTTCGGGAACTTCGCTAAAACCAAGTAATGATATATCATCAGGGATTCTAATATTGTATTTTTTAGCTATTCTCAAAAATGAATATGAAATGTCATGGTTGGTCGCTATCACAGCTGTTGGTTTGTTTTCTAATTCAAAAAGATTGTTTAAGCTCTTTTCAGCTGTACCTGAAGGATAAAGATTTTCCAAGATCCATTTCTTATAACTCTTTAAGCCGAAGTACCTTAAAGCCTTGTTAAATCCTTTATACCTTTCTTCTATACAATAATTACCACGTTTTGATAGGAGTATTCCAATTCTTTTATGTCCCTTTTCATGCAGGTGTCTTACTCCGGCAACTATTGCTGCTTGATTATCTACTATAACGCTATCAAATTCTGTAGATTCATAAAATTCTCTGTCATAAAGCACGACAGGAATAAATTGGTTTATTTTCTTAAATAAATTAATATTTGTTTCTCCTGTTAACGAAAAAGAAGGTGCAGCGATCACACCCTTCACTTTGCTTTCTAAAAGCCACTTTAAATAAACTCTTTCTTTAACAACATCTTCATCAGTATTGCACACTATAAATGTATGATTCATTCGAAAAAGAATGGTTTCTATGCCTTTCAAGAAAGTTAAAAAGAAAGGATTTTGAATATTCGGAATTATCACTCCAATAATATTTTGTGATTGCTGGATTACCTTAGGAATTTCATCAATATAACCCATTTTTAAAGCCTTATTGAGGACTTTTTTTCTTAAATCCTCACTAACACCCTCTTTTTTGTTTAAGGCTCTTGAAACTGTCGAAACTGCAATTCCGAGTTCCTTAGCAATTTCAGAAAGTGTAGGTTTTATAAAAATCATCTCCGTTTTTGCGCAAATTTTTCTATACTATTTTACAATTTATCGACTAATTATACAAATTAAGAAAACTGCTGCACATTACAATAATCGACTATAATCTTCTATAGATAGCTATATTTGCCTTTAATTGATTCAAACTTAATTTTTAATATTAGCCAGTATTGTGTAAAATAGCATTGAATTTACGCAAATATATTTTTTTATTTCGCAATTTTTTGAAAAATTTGTTTAAAATGTACAGGTTATTTTGTTGTTACGCTGGTATTTATTCGAAAGTGCCATTTCTTCCCAATAAAAGGAGGGGTTTGTATGAAGATTAAGGCTTTATTTATTGCGTTACTGGTATTGATTGCAGCAACACTAACATTAGGTCAGGCATTTGAGATCGCGGTAGTTGTTAAAATTACAGGGATACCATGGTTCAACAGACTTGAAGTAGGAGTAGAAAAAGCAGCGAAAGAGCTAAATGTGAATGCTTATCAGCTTGGACCAACAGATGCTGATCCTGCACAACAAGTAAAAATTGTTGAAGATCTTATTGCAAAAGGTGTAGATGCTATTTGTGTCGTTCCTAATGATGCTGATGCAATGGAACCTGTTCTTCAGAAAGCTAGAGATAATGGAATTATTGTTCTAACTCATGAATCACCAGATCAAGAAAGTGCAGATTGGGATATTGAGGTTATTGACAATGTAGCATTTGGAGAACAGAATTTCGAAAGATTGGCAAAACTCATGGGAGGAGAAGGACAGTTTGCATTGTTTGTAGGTAGTTTGACAGTTCCTTTACACAATCTATGGGCAGACATTGGTCTTGAAATGGTTAAGGAAAAATATCCAGACATGGAGCTAGTTACAGAAAGAATTCCTTGTGGTGAAGATGTTAATCTATCGAAGCAGAAAATGCAAGAATTGTTAAGAAAGTATCCTGATCTAGAAGGACTTGTTGGTTTTGGCAGTCTCGGTCCTATCGGAGCAGCTCAAGCACTCAGAGAAAAACGAGATCCTGATAGAGTGGCTGTAGTTGGTACGGTTCTTCCTGAACATGCTTATCCGTACCTTGCACAGGGATATATAGACACAGGTTATTTATGGGATCCAGCCGATGCAGGTTATGCTATGGTGTTTGTTGCAAAATATCTCCTGGCTGATTTCTTTGTCTACGAAGGTATGACTGTCCCTGATTTAGGTCCAGCAGAAATTGATAGGGATAATAAGATTATCAAATTTAATAGTATACTGGAAATAACAGCTGAAAACGCTTTGGAGCTAGGTTTCTAGAAAAAAGTTTTATATATAAGAGCTGAAGAGCATTGCTCTTCAGCTTTTTCCTTGAGTTCGGAGGTGACGCTGAGTGCATGGCAGCTTTCTCGAAATGGCTAATGTTAATAAAAACTATGGAGGTGTTCATGCTCTCAAAGATGTAAATTTTTCTCTAAAAAAGAATGAAATTCATTGTCTTGTAGGCGAAAATGGGTCAGGTAAGAGCACGCTGATCAAGATAATTTCAGGTGTTGTTCATCCTGAATCAGGTACGAAAATTATAATAAAAGGCAAAACGTTCAAAGCTTTAACTCCAATAAAGTCTGTTGATGAGGGAATACAGGTTATTTATCAAGATTTATCTTTGTTTCCCAATCTTTCGGTGGCTGAAAACATTTGTATGACTGAATACCAAAAAAGTAAAGCAAAAATGGTTAATTACGCAAAAATGAGAAATAAAGCTATTAATGCCATGGAGAGAATTGATGTAAACATTGATCCGGACAAACTTGTAAGAGAATTATCAATTGCGCAAAAGCAAATTGTTGCTATAGTTAGAGCAATTGCCACAGATGCTGAGTTAATTATTATGGACGAACCTACAGCTTCTTTATCAAAGCATGAAATTGACGAATTACTTAATCTCATTAAAAATCTACAAAAAAAAGATTTAACGATATTGTTTGTAAGTCACAAATTGGATGAGATTATGAGAATTTCAGAAAAAGTAACTATTCTTAGAGATGGTAAGAAAATTGGGACATATGATGCATCCGAAATGGATGATAACAAGATTGCCTATCTTATGACAGGAAAAAAGTTTGCATTGTCTAGAAAAAGCAAAAGAGAAGAAAAAGGAAAAAAGATTCTTGAAATAAATAATTTATGCAAATCAAAGAATTTTAAAGATATTAGTTTCACTCTTTATGAAGGTGAAATTCTTGGGATTACTGGACTAATTGGTTCTGGCAGAACAGAATTGGCGTTATCGATATTTGGAATGAATCCACCTGATTCTGGGGAAATAATTCTTGAAGGTAAAAAAATGAAATTTAGGACCAATTTTGACGCAATTAAAGCAGGTATTTCTTATGTACCGGAAGACAGATTAAATCAAGGATTAATCCTCCAGCAATCAATTGGAGCTAATATCGTTGTACCGATACTTGATAGAATCAAGAACAATTTCGGTATTTTAAAAGAGGATCTGAAAGATGAAATTGTGGAGAAATGGGTTAAGAATATAGTTATTAAGACTCAGGATCCTGATAATCCCGCTAAAACACTTTCCGGTGGAAACCAACAAAAAGTTGTTGTTGCTAAATGGTTGGCAACTGATCCAAAAGTGCTGATTCTTGACTGCCCAACTGTCGGAGTTGATATAGCTGCAAAGCATGGAATATATGAAATAATGAAAGAACTCGCTTCTAAAAAATTAGGTGTAATACTTATTTCAGACGAAGTACCAGAGGTTTATAATAATTCTGACAGAATATTGATTATGAAAAAAGGGCGTATTATTGAAGAAGTTTATCCTGAAGAAACTACTGAAGAAGAATTAAGAGAAATGATTATTGCCGGTGAAATTAATGTATAGGCTAAAAAAACTTCTAAGAAAAAATGAATTTTATCTGGGTATGGTAATCCTTGCTCTTGTAGTTTTTTTAAGTATAACTACAGATAGTTTTCTTAATCTTGGGAATCTTATTGAACTGTTCACCAGTTATTCATTCCTTGGAATTATGTCTGCAGGTATGCTTGTTGTTCTAATTTCTGGAGGAATAGATCTTTCTTTTACAGCAATTGCAACAATAGCTCAGTATACGATGTCTATAACAATAATTAACCAGGGTGGAAACCTTTTTATAGCTTTTTTGATAGGAGCAGTGATCGGTATAGGATTGGGGATAATAAATGCATTACTAATTCACTTTATAAAAACACATCCTTTGATTATTACCATTGCTACTTTAAATGTCTATAAAGGTTTTCTCATGTATTTTTCAAAAGGAAAATGGATTTATAATTTTCCAGTATGGTTTTATGGTCCTCATGACGTTTTTGTATTTAAGGGGACTGACGGAGCTATTTACCCAATTTCTCTCTCATTATTTTTGTTTATAGCAATTTTTATTGTGACAGGTTTCATACTTAAATATACAAACATTGGAAGAAAAATATATGCTATGGGCGGAAATAAAGAAGCTGCAAGACGTATGGGATTTAATTTACTGGGACTTACGATATTTGTGTATGGATTTATTGGTCTTTTATCCGGAATTGGTTCAGTTTCTCACGCACTTATTGTTCAGACTGTTGCACCAAATGCAATTATTGGTAAAGAATTAGATGTTATTGCTGCGGTTGTTTTGGGTGGAGCAAGCTTGCAAGGAGGACAAGGCTCTGTTACAGGAACAATTCTTGGTGTTTCTCTTGTAGCAATTATTTCCAACGCAGTGATTTTGCTAGGTATTCCGTCATACTGGTATCAGATTTTCCTGGGAGCGATAATTGTTATCTCAGTTAGTATGACTGCATATAACAATAAACGGAATATGAAAAAGGAGGCTGAGATAGATGTCGCGTGATACTAATCTGAGTCTTAAAAAAATTTATAGGAAATATCCGAATTTTACTGTACTCGGTGGATTATTTGCACTAACTATGATTTTGTTTTCTATTTCGCTTCCTGATAAGTTTTTTTCGATATCAAACTTTTCTTCTATGGCCTTTCAACTACCAGAACTAGGTTTACTAACTCTTGCAATGGCTATTACCATGTTAAGCGGAGGAATAAACCTTTCAATTATAGCTAATGCAAATTTAGCGGGAATAGTTATGGCAACAATAATGAAATCAATGATGGGAACCGGTATTGATATTAATACTATTTCATTAGCTATTGCAATCACAACTGGACTTTTAGTAGCCTCCTTTGTTGGATTTTTAAATGGAACTATAATTGCTTATATTGGTGTATCACCAATTCTTGCGACTCTTGGAACAATGACTTTACTTAATGGAGTATCGATTCTTTTTACGAAGGGTTATGTTATTTCAGGATTGCCAAGAAAGATGGTTTATATTGGTAATGGTGATCTTCTGGGAATACCTTTTCCTTTCATTATTTTTGTAATTACCTTAATTTTAGTAGGTTTTTGGTTAAGAAAAACACCTTCTGGATTTAGCAATTATCTTATTGGTTCTAACGAAACAGCGACTCGTTTTTCTGGGGTAAATACTAAAAAGGTAATTATGAAAACATATATTATTTCTGGCTTTTTGAGTGGTCTTGCTGCTTTAATAATGATTTCTAGATTTAACTCTGCTCGAGCAGGATATGCAGAATCATATTTACTAGTAACAGTATTAGCTTCTGTTTTTGGCGGTTATGATCCGAATGGTGGATTTGGAAAAGTTTTAGGTTTGTTTTTATCACTTTTTATTCTTCAATTGGTTTCTTCAGGGCTTAATCTTCTTGGTTTCAGTTCCTACTTAACTATTGCGTTATGGGGGCTTATTTTGATAGCTGTAATGATACTTCAAAAATTTCAGCCTAAAACAACATAAAAATTATTTTCAAAATAAAACTTGAAAAAACTTAGTATTTAAAGACCAAATAATTAACAATATTATTGAAGAATATCTTTTAATTGTTATAAATCTAGGCAACATTCAACAGCTAACCAGAACAGTTTTTCTTTATGAGTATGCGCTTCTGGATGGAATCTTCTATCCCACTCTTCCCCGCTAACATCATCCCCACATGAAAGTATTTGTCCGAATTTTATTTTTCTGAATCGAGAAATGGCAATGAGCGCTGATGCCTCCATTTCTACTGTAAGACAACCTTCAGAAAGTCTTTTTTCAATTATTCCTCTGGTCTCTCTATAAATAGCGTCTGTAGTCCAGGTTTTTCCAGTGAGGTAGGGCACACCTATTTCACCCAAAGTTGACTCAATTATTTTTACTATCTCTTGATCAACAGCAACTTCACGGGATGGAGGAAGATAATGATATGATGTACCTTCATCTCTAACAGCTGAAGAAACAACAACTACTGAACCTCTTTCAAATTCTTTTTTCAAAACGCCAGCTGAACCACATGCAATACACTTGTGA
>JAWODZ010000229.1:0-7428 GCA_046483025.1 bacterium | reverse complement strand
ATGAACAAATACATCCTCTCCCTCTTCACGTTCGATAAATCCATAACCCTTGTTGTTGTTGAACCACTTAACTGTACCTTTTTCCATCTTACTTCCTTCTTACTTAATTAAAATTAAACTTCAGTACATAATTTATACCGTCTATGCGAACTTCACTAAATGTTATAACCATTTGATTAAAAACTTAAAGGTAGGATAAAACTTTTTTTGTAAATAAAATTCTTCAATCACGATTAAACCATGTACTATTATTTCGAATAATAATATACAACAATAATATTCTAAATGCAAGTATAATTTATAATTTTCTATAAATTTAAAATAACAGTATAAAATAATTTTCAATATAAATTATATAAAAACAAATGTTAAAGTAAACAAAAAAATAGTATATATTATATACAGAATTTTGTAAGAAAATTATAATTTTATATACCAATATAAAAATTATCAGTATTAACATATAATTTTATATAGAATAACCATTCAATTTTCAGAAGTATGAAAAAATATTTTTAAAAATAGTATTTATTGATATTTTTATTTATATTACTAGAAAGGCTTAATAAATTCATCACACAATAAAAAATTAGGTTTATTAATTTAAATTATTGTCATTTTAATGCTTTCATAATTTTTCATCAAAACAAACGGAGGAGGGAACTATGAAATCAAAAAAAATATCTCGCAGAGATTTTGTTAAAAACGCTGCAATGGGATCTGCAGCGTTAGGTGCTGGTTCCGTATTAGGATCAACTGATGATAAACAAAGAGAGTTTAAGGGAGAAATGAAACCTGAAAAAGTGGTCGAACTACTGAATCAGGATATTACGGGTGAAATTGATGCTATCATGACCTACATGCGTAATGCTTTTGTTTCGGAATTATGTGAGCCTGCTCATGAATTGGAAGAAGTAGGTATTGATGAGATGCGTCATGTTGACTGGCTGGCTGATCTGGTGACTGAATTCGGCGGGATTCCCACCATGGAACACCATGAACTTTCTTTTGGCGGGAACACACATGAGGATTTCCTCAGACGTTCGATAGAACTGGAAAAAAAGGCCATAAAACAGTATAATGATCATATTAAGATGATCGATCATAAGGAAGTTGTTGAAGTATTAAAAGTTATAGTATGGGAAGAGAATAAGCATTTGAAGGCATTTAATGAAATTCTGGAAAAATTAAGTTAATAATAATGGAGGCAAATCATTATGCGACATTTTAAGGTATGGATTTGTTTGGTAATTTTAATTTTATTTACTAATAATTTAATGGGAGCCGGTTTTAAGATTTATGGGTATAAAACTCTGGAAAAGGGGGAGTTTGAGATTGTATGTTAGTCTGTTTTACTTTGTTGAATTAAGAAATTGGAGGAAGATACATATGTTTAAAAAATATTACATATTTTTCTTATTGATTTTTTTGTCTCTTTCTTGTGGATTACAGCCACAATATGATCTTTGTATTATTGATGGAAAAATTGTAGCTGGTGATGGAAACCCCTGGTATACAGCAGATATAGGGATTAAAAATGAAAAAATTGTCTATATTGGTGATATCAGTACGACTAATGCCCAAAAAGTCATTGATGCTGCTGGTTTATATGTGTGCCCCGGGTTTATTGATATTCATAACCATTCAGACAGATCTATTGCCAAAATCCCCACAGCTGATAATTACCTTTTACAGGGAGTTACCACTGTTTTGGGTGGAAATTGCGGAGAACATCAATATCCTGTTTCGGAGCAATTTAAGAAATTGAAAAAAAGTGGAATAGCTATTAATTTTTGTACATTAATTGGCCATAATACTATAAGAGAAGAAGTAATGGGATTGAAAATGTCTGCTCCCAGTAATGAAGAAATGGAAAAGATGAAGCAGTTAGTAGAGCAGGAAATGAAAAGCGGAGCCATGGGATTTTCTACAGGCCTAGCATATATGCCGGGAAGATATGCTGAAACAGAAGAACTCATCGAACTGGCTAGTGTAGTGGGCAGATTTGGAGGGATGTATGCTTCCCATATTCGTAATCAGGGTGAACATATAACTGAGTCAATTGAGGAAGCTATAGAAATCGGAGAAAAAAATAATATTCGGGTGGAAATCTCTCATGTAAAGTTATGTATTGAACCAAACTGGGGCAAACCTGAAGTAATCACTTCACCTGTGGAACAGGCCCGTGAACGGGGAGTTGAAGTTTTTACAGATCAATATCCCTATAATGCTACCAGTTCAGGATTTTCCAGCAGTTTTCCTGCCTGGTCTCTGGAAGGAGGCAATGATCAATTAAAAGAGCGTTTAAAGAATAAAGAGTCCTATGAAAAAATAAAACAATATATTATTGAGAAACGATTAACCTCACAGAAAGGCATAGACAAACTTGCCACCATTTATATAGGCAATTGTGAAAAGCAGCCGGACTGGGAAGGAAAAAATCTTCGTGAAATTTTGATTTCTCAAGATAAAAAACCCACAATCAGCAATGGAGCTGATCTAATAATTGATATTCAGAAAAACGGGGGTGCTTCCTGTGTTTTTTTTCAGATGAGAGAGAAAGATACGGAAAATCTTCTTAAACTTGATTATAATATGGTAGCATCAGACGGGTCAGTAAAGGAATATGGAAAAGGAGTACCTCATTGTAGAAATTACGGTTCATTTCCAAGGGTGATTAGAAAATATGTAAAGGAGAGAAAAATATTTGATCTGCCAGAAGCAGTACAGAAAATGAGTTCTCTTCCTGCTCAAGTTATTAGATTAAATAAACGGGGACTTATTAAAGAAGATATGTTTGCTGATCTGGTAGTATTTGATCTTAAAAAAATCAAAGATACTGCAACATATAAAAACCCTCATAATTATCCGGAAGGTATTAATTATGTAATTGTTAATGGTGTTATAGCTGCTGTGAACGGAAAAGCTACAGGAATTTTACCGGGAAAAGTTTTGTATGGACCCGGCAGAGAATAATAATTAGCATAGCCTGTAATTATTATAATGTAATTTTTATAGGAAAAAAAATTGTAAAATAAAAGTAATAATACTATATTATTAATGAAACAGTTTGTTAATAGTAAACAGGGTGATGTTATGAAGATGGGGAAAAAGATATCTACTTTTGATATTTTTTGTATCGCATCGGGTGTGATGATCAGCTCAGGAATTTTTATACTGCCGGGCATGGCTTTTGATAAAGCAGGTCCCGCAGTATTCCTCTCTTATACTATAGCAGGGATAGCTGCATTACTGGGAGTGTTAAGTATTGTTGAACTCAGTACAGCTATGCCCAAGACCGGCGGTGATTATTTTTTTATAACCAGAAGTTTCGGCCCACTCTTAGGACTTATTATTGGTTTTTTCAGCTGGTTTGCTCTGTCTCTGAAGACTGCTTTTGCCATTTTCGGGATCTCGGAAATTTTATACTCAATTACCGGTTTCAGCCAGATTATCCTTGCTATAGCTGTAGCTCTTTTTTTTATAGCACTCAATATCAAGGGAGTTGATTTAGCTGTAAAATTTGAAGTGGTCATTGTTATAACCTTGATTATTATTATCCTCATTTATATTTTTACCGGCCTGACAAGTATAGAAATAGAAAAATTCACAGATTTTGCACCTAACGGGGTGAATTCAATTTTTCTAACAGCAGGGTTTGTATTTGTATCCTTTGGTGGATTACTGAAAGTGGCTAGTTTAAGCGGCGAAGTAAAAGATCCGAAAAAATCAATCCCCCGGGGTGTTATTTCCTCAATCCTGATTGTCACCATGCTGTATGCAATGCTGCTGATTGTTGTTGTAGGCACTTCAGATGCAAATCAGGTAATAAGATCTCTAACACCAGTTGCTGATTCAGCTGAAACCTTTCTTGGAAGTACAGGTTTTTTTCTGATTTCATTAGCAGCGGTTCTCGCTTTTGTCTCTACTGCTAATGCCGGCATTATGTCATCGTCACGATATCCTGTTGCCTTAAGCAAAGACAATCTTCTGCCTGAAGCTTTCAGCATGATACATAAGAAGTATAAAACACCTGTTCTGTCTATTGTCGTTACCGGTATATTTATAATTGGATCGCTTTTTTTAAAACTGGAAGTGCTTGTTAAAATAGCATCTTCAACTATTCTCTTTTCCTATATTCTGACAAATATAGCTGTTGTTATACTGCATGAAAGCAGAATTCAGAATTACAGACCGACATTTAAAGCTCCATTGTATCCCTTTATCCAGATTTTTTCAATAATTTTCTTCATTTTTCTCTTAATCGAAGTTGGAATTGCTGTACTTGAAATAATCATTTTAGTCATTATAGCCAGTCTTATAATTTATTTTTTTTTCGGCAGGAAAAAATATAACAAAGAATATGCTCTGCTCTATTTAATAGAAAGAATAGTTGATAAAAAGTTATCTTCTGATGGTCTGGAAGGAGAATTAAAAGAAATACTGCAAAAAAGAGATAATATTGTTACTGACAGGTTTCATCACCTTATTGAAGAGAGTATATTTTTGGATCTGAATGAAAGAATGACCAAAGATGAACTTTTTAAAAAAATAGCAGAAAGTTGCTGCAGTGATTTAGGTGTAGAATCCTCTGATTTACTGCAGCGTCTTGCAGAGAGAGAAAGAGAATCAAGCACTGCACTAACCCCGTTTCTGGCAATTCCTCATATTATCATTGAAGGTGAAAACATATTTAAGATGTTTGTGGTAAGAGTAAAAAAGGGGGTAGTCTTTTCGGAGAAATTCGACTCTGTAAAGGCCGTGTTTGGTTTAATCGGTTCCAGTGATGAACGGCAGTTTCACCTCCAGGCACTGTCATCCATTGCGCAGATTACATACAATGAGAATTTCGAGAAACAGTGGCTTGAGGCGAAAAGTATACAAAATCTGAAAGATATCTGCTTGCTCGGTGACAGGAGAAGAAATATATAAATTGTTGTCTAAAAGAATTGTAATATATTATTCATATTTTTATAATTACATTATCATCTGAAACCTGCAAACCTTATTAACGTATATTAAGTCATACTAGTAAAGAGACTAATTTCTAAGGTAATAAATTAAGAAAGGAGCAGGCTATGAGACTTAATAAAAGGATACTGATATCAATCAGTACATTTTTTCTGTTAATCTTCGGGTCATCAGTGACGGGTGAAGTGAAGGGGGATATTCATAAAACCTTTAAAGTACAAAAAGAAGGATTATTGACAATAGAGGCGGATATTGGGTCCATTGAAATAAACACTACTAAGGATGATGAAGTAGACATTGTTGTTGACTTTGATAAAAGAAGGGGTAGCAGTTCCCGACTTCGAAATATCATGAAAAATATTGATGTGAATTTTCATCACAGCGGTAGGGATGTAAGAGTTGATTTGGAATATGACAGAGGTCTTGGCAACTTCTGGAATTCAGTAGGGAGATATCTCCGGGTGAAATTCATGGTAACTGTTCCGGAAGAGTATAATGTAGATATTCATACCTCAGGAGGCAGTATTTCAGTAGATGATCTTGAGGGAGAGGTGACATCTCGTACTTCAGGGGGGAGTCTCTATTTTGGGGAAATTGCTGGACAGGTGTATGGAAAAACATCAGGAGGCAGTATTACTTTGCATGGATGTAAAGAAGAAGTAAAAGTTGAAACTTCCGGTGGCAGTATTGATATCGGTGAGGTTTCCGGAAATGTTGTTGCTCATACATCCGGAGGCAGTATTAAGGTGGAAGAAGTTATGGGAGCTATTGATGCCCGAACTTCCGGTGGTAGTGTTACAGCCTATATTTCTAAACAGCCCAGAGGAAACTGCAGCCTGAAAACTTCCGGTGGTACAGTAACTGCTTACTTAGCCAGAGATGTAAAGGTAACAGTTGATGCCCATACCAGCGGGGGAAGAGTGCATACTGATTTCCCGGTTATGGTACGGGGGACACTTAATAAAAGATCATTGAATGCAGAAATTAACGGAGGAGGTCCTGAATTATATTTACGAACCTCAGGTGGGAGTATTTATATCAAGGAGCGTTGAAAAAAGTTTTTGTTAGTTTAAGGTGGTCTCAATCACACAGATGGAGACCACCTTTTTTTATTTTGTAGTGAAATTTTATAAGTATGTTTGATTTTTAGATAGCACTGATTTTAATTACTCATTTTTTAATTTGACATTTATCAAGAATTTATTTTCTTTGTGTGGAGATGACAAAAAAATCTAACCGCAAAGTAAACAAAGATCGCAAAGTGATAAATTTATAATATTCAATACTTACAGTCTTTGTGTATTTCTCTGTGATCTTAGCGGTTAAAATTTTTTTCTTACTTTTTTAGTCACTCACGAGCAGAAATAAATCCTCCAAAAATTCCTTACCTTATTACCTTATTTTTCTGACAATCATCAATAAGGTAATAAGGTTGAAGGTTTATTGTTTCTTGTACTACTAAGGTTTAAAAAAAGAATAAGGTTGTATATGTTTAAAGGACTTATGCTCCTGCTGTCCTGGTTCAACAGGAATTTGAATAATCGGTCATTTTAATAAGTTGGTTAATTTTATTCATGCTGCCACCATTGTTCTTTGTTTTATTCTCTCTTCACGGGCTTTTTGTAATTTATCTTTCCGTTCTTTAAATATCTGTTTTCTTCTCCCTAATAACATATCTTTGGGAGTAATATACCCGATAGATGAATGAAGTCTTTCATTGTTGTAAATAGTTATATACCGATCTAATTGTCTTTTAAGGTCTTGTAAAGTAAGAAAACTATTTCTTCTAATCAACTCATTTTTACAGGTTTGGTAAAATCGTTCCATTTTCCCATTTGATTGTGGATAAAAAAACCGTGTTTTCCGATGGGTGATACCCACATCATTCAAGTATATTTTTAGTTCTTTGGCAATAAATTGAGGACCGTTATCGGTAATCAGTACTGGAGATGCTCCCGGATATTTCAGTCTGGCACGTTCAAGCATGATTTCAATATCCAATGCCTCAACAGAAAGCTTTAACTCATAATGAACAATAAAGCGGGAGTATCCATCGATCAGGGAGACCAGATAGACAAATGTTCCTTTGAAGTTGATATAGCTGATGTCCAGATGCCAGTGCTCATGAGGACATTTAGGCTGGTCAAACCCAGTTCCTTTTGTTTTTTGGTGTCGCCATTGAGTAGCCAGTAACCCTTTAGATTTCAATACTCTATACACAGTAGACGGACTCACAGCCACGATATTCTTATCCAGCATCATGTAACTCAGACGCCGATATCCTTCTTCCAGATGTTGTTCTTTGTAATCGATAATTGCCTCTCGTTCCCAGGGAAGTATCCAATGAGATTTAGGAATATTCCCATTATGGTGATTCTGCTGATTCTGTCGTTTCCTCCAGCTGTAGTATTTTCCGGTACTCAGTTTAATCCAGAGAAGCATTGTGGTGAGTGCAAT
>JAWODZ010000088.1:0-13231 GCA_046483025.1 bacterium | reverse complement strand
ACCCCGCCCAGTATCAGCACTATCAGTACCGGAAAAATCAGGGTTCCGATAATAAAACCTTTGGTTTTTACTCTGGTAATATATTCCCGTTTAATCACTGCCAACATTTTACTGCTCATGTATATTCTCCAAATTTTAATTTATTATTCATCTTCTTCTCAGAATCGGAATCGGTATCGGCATCGCAGTCGACATCACAATCGGAATCGTTATCGCTATCGCAATCGTAATCGATATCGCCATCGTAATCTTTCTTGCTATCTATCACCATCGCTATTCCCATCGCTTTCGGAATCGGAATCGTTATCGCTATCGGTATCGCAATCGACACCACCATCATCAACAAAAAAATAATCCGCTTCCGGTTCTTTCACTGAATACCCTCTTCCTCCCATTTTAGTAAGCATTGCCACTATCCTGTCCAATAAAACCTTCCCTTGATTATTTTGATCATTACTTATTATCTCGTTCACATTAAGTACATCCTGTACAGCAGCACACTCAAGTGCAGAACCCCGGGCTATTTCAAAATATCGACGCCTTTCACCTTCTGTAGCTTTCCCATTTCCCTCTGCAATGTTTAATGGTATTGACTGCGATGCTTTTAGTAATTGATCTCTCGCATGTCTGTAATGTCCAGTTAGATTCTCACAGAGCGTCCAGGCAAATTGGACATGCTTAAGTGCAATTTGATATACATCCAGTTTTTCATGTCCAAAAGTCATTCTTTACCCCTTCGACTGCGATTGCGATTGCGATACCGAGTTCCGATTAGTTTTTATCCTCTGAGTCCTCATTTCTTGCTCTGTGTATTCTCCGTGGTTATGTTTTTTCCCCTTCGATTGCGACTGCGATTGCGATCCCGAGTTCCGATTATTTCCAAACAAATTGAACTAATTAAAATATGTCCAATGTTGATCAAGTTTTTCGTGTCCGAAAGTCATCTTTTACCCTCCGATTACGACTTCGATTACGATACCGATACCGAATTCCGATTAAATTTTATATACCTGACAGTACTAGTCATTATCCTTCCCCACGGTATCGATAAAAATATCGTGCAGGGAAGGTTCTTTTATCTCAAATTTCCTCACAGTGGTGCCGGATGATACTGCTTTCTTCAGAATTTTCTGAGAATCAGCATTCTTTTTTAACTGGATCTCCACACTGTTGCCGTAATCATCATATGTTACTATTTCTGCAGATTTCAGAAAATCATTGCTTCCCTCATATTCTACCACCAGATTTTTTTTACCCAATTTTTGCTTGATCTCTGTAAGTTTTCCGTCAAATACTTTCCGGCTTTTATTTATCATGAAAATTTCTTCACAGAGCTTTTCTGCGCTTTCCATAACATGGGTTGAAAAAATTATAGTAGTACCTTTCTTTTTCAACTCAAGCAAAATATCTTTGATCAGATTCTGATTTATGGGATCAAGGCCTCCGAAGGGTTCGTCTAAGATTAACATTACAGGATTATGCAGCAGAGTACCGATAAACTGTATTTTCTGCTGCATACCTTTGGAGAGTTCCTCAATCTTCTTATCCTTCCATGCGGACAGGTCTACCCGTTCCAGCCAGAAATCAATGGATTTTAAAGCTTCCTTTTTGGAAACTTTTTTAAGTTCAGTTAAAAATTTTAACAAATTCTTAACCTTCATTTTACGGTACATTCCCCTCTCTTCCGGTAAGTAACCGATTACATCCGTAGCGGTCCTGCTGTTACTGTTACCCAGAACTGTAACACTTCCCGTATCCGGAATAATGATATTCATGATCATCCGGAGAGTGGTAGTCTTGCCTGCACCATTAGGGCCGATCAGACCGAATATAACCCCCTGTTCTATGGAAAAGGAAATATTGTCCACAGCCTTTGAATCTCCAAAACGTTTACTGATATTTTTTACTTCAAGTACTTTCATGCAAACCTCTTTTTTTGTAACAGGTAATTAATTTTCTGCGATGAGAATTCTTCCTGAAATTTACATATAAAAATAAAGAAAATATTATTTTATCTGTTAATATTATACTCTTTAAGCATTCTGTAAAAAGTTTTTCTGCTCACTCCGGATTTTTTTGCAGCCTTGGAAATATTTCCGTCATTCTTTTCTAACAATTTAGTAAAATACTCGGTATTAAATCGTTCCAGCCACTTCTTCTTGGCTTCATGATAGGAAAAACTCAATAATGATTCATCAAAGCTGTCCTGTCCGGGTTCATACTGATATTCTTTTAAATGCTCTGGTAAAACATCAAGTTCAATGGTATCATGATCCGATAAAGACATAATTCTATGAATCAGATTCTCTAACTCTCTGATATTACCCGGCCAATTATAGTCTATCAAACATTTAAGGGCTTCATTGGAAATTCCCTTAATCTGAATATGTGTAGTAGGATTATATTTTGATATAAAGTGATGCACAAGCAGGGGAATATCCTCTTTTCGTTCTTTTAAGGGGGGCAGATAAACAGGTACAACATTTAAACGATAATATAAATCTTCTCTTAATTTTTCTGCTTTTACAGCCTGTTCCGGATCCCGGTTGGTGGCAGAAATGATCCGTACATTAACTTCTATAAATTCCTTCCCCCCTAATCTGCGAACCTTTCTCTCCTGTAATACCCGCAGCAGCTTAGCCTGCATATGATAATCCATCTCTGTTATTTCATCCAGAAAAAGACTGCCATTTTCTGCAAGCTCAAACACACCTGGTTTGGACTTTACTGCGCCGGTAAAGGCTCCTTTCTCAAAACCAAAGAGTTCTCCCTCCAGTAAGGTGGCAGGAAAAGAAACACAATCAACTGGAATAAACGGATATTTATTCCTGGAACTAAGATTGTGGATATTTCGGGCCACCAGCTCTTTACCGGTACCGCTTTCTCCGAATATAAAAACATTTGCATTGGATTTAGCTAATTTTACAATATTCTTGGCTAACTGGCGCATAATGCTGCTTTCATACACTATGCCCCTGATCTTGAGCTCATCCTCAATTTCCCTAGTAATCACCTGCTTGGTTTCGGCTTCCTTTTCCTTTTTATATGAAATTGCTTTTTTTAAAATATCTTTTAACTTTTCAGGATTAAAGGGCTGCTGAATATAATCAAAAACACCATCTTTTATTGCCTTGACAGCATTTTCCACACTTGCTTTTTCAGTAAATAAAATAATGGGAATGTATGAAGCTGATTCTTTGGATATTTTAAGAATATCATAATCATCGATAACTGTGTCAATACCTTCAATCAATATAATATCAGGAGGTGAAAACTTGATTATATCCGCTGCATCTTTACCATTGTTTGCTACAATATACTGCATATTCAATTCATTATTTATCTCTGTATATTCATCCTGAAATAATAACTTGGAATCATCTATAAGAAGGACATTGTTCATGAAGCATCTCCTGCAAATATAGTACTATTATATAACAAAAAAAAATTACAGAATCAAGAAAAAAAACACAGAATGATATTTTAAAAATTATATATAATAAATAAATTATATATTTATCTGCTTGAGTTATATATTAACCCCAGTGACAATTTTCTTACCTCTCCCATTCTTCTTTCCACATAGGTAAAATGATAATTCAAACAGTTCATGACTGCAGCCTGAATAGTAAATTTACCTAAAGTATAATGGGCTCTGACATTTAGCAGCTTAACCGGCACCCGGGGATCGAGAGGATTAATCTCCACCTCTTCAATCCTGCTGAAATATTTATATTCTGTCTGTAAAAAAAATTTTTTAAACCGTATGGTAGCAGTACAATTAGCAGTAAAACGAGGTCTGTAGGGTAATGTTTTTGCGGTAATGACATTAACCGGATCTAAAATTGTAAAAGTCGAGGTCAGTCCCACCAGTTCAGAAAAAAGAAATAATTTTTCAGAAATTTCAATACCCTGTATCCTGGCCTGTAAATAATTCTGGAACTGAATAGTACCTAAAAAATCAATGACCGGTTCTATCATATTCTTATATTCACTGTAAAAATAGGATAATTGAAAATTACTGGTAGAGGAAAAATCCTGAATAATTCCTACATCCCAAAACCAGGATCGTTCCGGGTTGAGATCCGGGTTTGGAATTATATTGAATCCGGCATAGTCGGCTTTTACGAATCTCTCAAAAACTGTGGCGGCTCTGAATCCCTTACCAGCCGTTGAACGCAGATTTGTACCCGGAAACAATTGTACATTTACTCCTGCCTTGGGACTGAATTGTATATCCAGACTTTTACTGTCTAACACATGTTTGTCAATTCGAAATCCCAGAGTAGTCTTTAAAAAAGGAGAAACAACAATTTCATCTTGACAGTATAAGGAAGCGCTGTGTCCTTTATGCTCACCAAAGTATTCAGTGGATGAGATGTCAGCTCTGAATTCTGTTCCAAAGGTTATTTGGTTTCTGCTGTCAGGCAACCAGATACATTGAATTTCTCCCCCGGGGCCATAAGCAGGCTGAAAGGCTCCGGGATTATAGGCAGTTAACTGATTGCTCATATAAGAGCTGAGAAAAGAGGTTCTGAATTTCATGCCTAATTTTGAGCTGATTGGCCAGGAATACAACAAAGCAATATTTACGGTGGAAAATTTAATTTCATCCTCTTTATTAAAAGGAGGAACTTCAAAAGGACTGTTCTGATTGAGCCATTGAATAAGACCACCTTCCCGGCTTTTCATCCAGGAGGCATACACATTTAGATGGGATTTATTGGAAAACTCTGTTTTCAGCCGTAAGGATCCGTTCCAGCGGTCCATATGATTATTTTCCATATACCCTGTGGATAGATAGCGAGCAAAGCTGAGCCGTACATCCACAGGACCAAAGCCACCGCTGAAAGAGGCATTGATATCTTCAAAATGAAGTATATCATCAGTCCAGTGCCATTCTTTATAGGCTGGTTTATCATAAATCCCTGCTCTGGTTCTTAATAAAAGTTGATTATTACCGGACGGCTCTTTGGTAATGATATTCACCACACCCCCCATAGCAGAAGAACCATAGAGAGCAGAGCCGGCCCCTTTAACCACCTCTATGCGTTTTATATCCAATAGAGGGAGAATATCCCAGTTTATTGCTCCCAGATCCGAAGAGTTTACTGGAATGCCGTCTATCATAACCAGTATTCGGCTGCCAACGTTAAATACACTGTAGCCAGATGAACCCCTGATACTGATATTCTGTTCATTAAAATGGATTCCGGGAACATTGCTCAATGATTTGTAAGCCTCAGTGTACTGCATCTCTTGGATACGAGTATGAGGAATTACTTCCACTGCCTGGTGAGATGAGCTCAAGGACTGGGGATGCTTTGTTGCAGAGACTATCACCGGATCCATCTCCACCACTGATTCTTTCAGTTCGATATCCAGACCCACAACAGTTCCGGGAGTAATCATTATAGACTGAAATGTTTTATTCTCATACCCGATATGAGATACCAGCATTGTGTAAACACCAGGAGGTACATTCTCTATTTCAAATGTACCTCTGTCATCTGTGGTGGTTCCTATTACAGTTCCTTGTATTAAAATATTAACCCCGAAAATTGGTTTATTTTCTTTACTATCAACCACTCTCCCCCTTATTGTACCATAGTTCTGAGAAAAAAGAGTCAAACAAAAAAATAATTGGAATAAAAATAAAATACAGAATAATGAACTGATTTTTTTTGTCATTCTGATCCTTCCAAAGCAGTTTTACTAAAATCTACCATGATATTGATTCCTGTCCGCACTGAATTCAACGGTACTGTCACTGAGCCTGGTACTGTTCCGGAACTGCCCTCAGGATCAGGATAAAAACCAACATCAGTAATGCTGGTAAGATTAAAGGAATCATCTATCCACAGTGCTGCAATGTATTTTACTGTTTCTCCACCTTGGACTCTAAGGGTGTAATCTGTACTGGACACGAAAATAGGAATACTGTAATCAATAAACATACTTTTAAAAAAATAATCAATGTAATTTCCCTGATCAGGAATTTCAGTAAAAGCACCAACTGCCATTACTCCGGTATTATCCGGCCAGTCTCCCTTAAAATTGATGGTTCCTTTTATTTGTGCATCCCGATTCACTCTTTCCAGTGTTGCCGCAATATCTATGTTTTTTACTATGGTATTATTATCTGCAATAGTTATGGGAATATAGGTTGGAATCAAAAGATCCCCGATTACACTCCCACCGTACACACCAATAACATTGGATATATTCCAGGAATGATTATGCTCCTTCCACAGTACTGCAACCACTTCATAGGTTCCCCGGGGAAGGTAGAGTTCGTACTCTGCCGTTTTATTGCGAAAGTTTATCATATTACTGAATAAAAGGGATTTAATATTTTTGGGAGGAAAATTTTTTACCACTGCAACCCGTACCTCATCCGTATGAGGCGGTACATCTCCGTAAAAGGTTATGCTTCCGGTAATCTTGCTGTTTATAGGTTCTAATCCATGATCGATTTTACAGGAGAAAGGAATAAAAAACAAATAAATCGAAAGCATCCATATCAGAATTTTCAAGCATAATTTAATCATGTTTATACCATTCTTTTAAAATATCACCGATAAAATAAATGGATCCGGCAGCACATACTAAGTCCCCGGGGTCAGCATAGTCCACTGCTCTCATCCAGGCTTTATTGATATTTCTTTCAATTTCCAGATTCCATTCTCTGGTTTCAGGAAAGGCAGCAATGGTTTCCGGTTCCACTGCTCTGGCAATCCCCGGATAGGTGAGGATTATTTTTTCTGCCAAAGGTGCTACCATATTAAGCATGGCTCTGTACTCTTTATCCCTGAGAACCCCAAAAACAAAAATAAGATTATCATAATCAAAAAGCTCAAGTGCTTTAACCAGGCTTTTGAATCCCATAAGGTTATGAGCTGCATCAATCAGCTGCAGGGGACTTCTGCCTACAATCTGGAGACGGCCGGGCCAGTCTATATTACTCAGACCGGTATGGACAGCTTCCTTGCTGATGTTCCACCCTTGCTTTCTCAATTCATCCACAGTCAAAAGAGCGACACCCGCATTATGCATCTGATGTTCACCCAGGAGATTCAGATATAGATTATTATATTCGGATTGCAAAGTACGGGCATTAAAAGTAGTCCCTTCACTGGTTACAGAGACATCTGACATCTTTACTGCATCAGCAGTAAATTGAATAGGTACTTTCTTCTCTTTGCTGAATTCCCGGAGATATCCTCTCACCCTGCTGCTCTTAACCCCGCAAACACAGGGAGCAGCTGACTTCCAGATACCAGCTTTTTCATATGCAATGGATTTTAATGTTTTTCCCAGGGTTTTAGTATGATCGAATCCGATATCAGTTATGACAGTGAGAATGGGATCTGACGTTGAAGTAGCATCCAGTCTTCCTCCCAGTCCTGTTTCCAATACAGCTATGTCACATTTCTTTTGAGTAAAAAAAATATAGGCCATGGCAGTTATGATTTCAAAAAAAGAGGCGCCGGTTGCCAAGATAAGCGTTTTTATACGATTAAGAATGTCTATAACTTCTTCCTCGGTTATGAAATTTCCTTTGAATTGTATTCTTTCCATCATATTGACCAGGTGAGGAGAGGTAAGCCGTCCGCTTCTGTATCCTGCCTCTCTCAAGATCGATTCCAGAATAGCAACAGTTGAACCCTTTCCATTGGTACCGGTGATTTGAATGGATGAAAAATTATTCTGGGGATAATCTAAAAGTTCCAGCAGTTTTTGAATGTTCTCCAGTCCTAATTTAAGTTTACGGGCGCGCCTGGTGTACAGGAACTCCTTAACCTGCTTGTAAGTAGTGATTTCCATGCCAGAAAGGTAAGTAAATTGCATTTTTAAAGCAATAGAAAATGTATAAATTTACAGCTATCCCCCTAATAAAGAGGATTTTCAGACAAAGGTTTCTGCCACCCTGACAGGGTCATTTCCGACCCTGTCAGGGTGGGTTCACTGTGTCCTCATTCTTCACTCCGGGAACTCTGTGGTTTCTTTCCATCACTACACCCTACCACATATCACCTCAGATGCCTCCCCCCATCCACATAAATAACTTCTCCGGTTATAAAATCATTTTCCAAAAAAAAACTCAATGCAGAAATAACCTGCTCCACATCCCCCTTTTTCTTCAGAGGTGTTTTTTTTATCATAGATGCGATCATAGAATCAGTCATTTTTTCTGCAGGCATAATCAGTCCGGGACAAATTCCGTTCACCCTGATACAAGGTGCTAATGCTTTAGCTGCCATTCCGGTAAATTCATATAATAATTTTTTAGTTAAGGTATAGCTGAAATAGTATTTTGACATTTTTGTAATTTTAGTATCTAATATATTTATTATGTGCCCTTCAGAGACCTGCTGTGCAAATGCCTGAGAAATAAAAAACGGGGCTTTACAATTTACATTGAAATGAAGGTCAAATGTATTCCTGCTGGTATTGAGAAAAGTTTTTCTTTCAAATACAGACGCATTATTAACGAGAAGATCAAGACCTTCAAAATTTTTCAGGACTTTGGGTATGATTTGTTCAACCTGTTGATCGTCACCAAGGTCAGCCTGTAAAAGAATACAGTCAACATTTTTTGCCTTAATTTCATCCTGCACCGCTTTTGACTCTGCTTTGGAAGTGTTATAATGCAGAGCAATGTTGTAGCCTTTGTCTGCCAGAGCAAGAGATATATGCCTGCCGATTCTTTTAGCTCCTCCTGTAACCAGAGCTGTTTTTTTCATTAATACCTCAATAATATTTTATTTAAATATAATAAAACTAAACTAGAAATCCAAAAATTTATAATTATAAAACCTGCTTAGAAAAAAAATCATTCCAGATATGATTTTCGTTTCTGAAAAATGTCAAATTCCCACCAGAATAAACCAATACAAATAATATTAAAAATAATTACTTCTGCTAAAGATTTAGGTTGAGAGGTATTAAAATGTAAAGGATATGACATAATATCAGCTACATCCAGTAAAACAAAAATTATGAGTAGAAAAAATATTGCACCTGCAAAAATAAAACGACTCCAACTTTTAGCTGAATATTTTAGATCATCAAAAATAATAAAGATATTGACCACAATAAATACAATAGCATTCATTACCAGTATATCTTTTAGTACCTGCCATTTGCTTTCCATATTTGAAATTATAATGAAAATCAGCCATAACAGAAAAATCCCTCCCTGCAGGAAGAGGAGAAACAGCATCCGGGCTCTGGCAAAATCCTTAACAGAAACCGGAAGAAGAGAATATATCCGGATATGTTTTTCCGTGCCTTCATTCACTCCCATCATTGCAGTAACTACCCAGAACACCATGATCATAGTGCTGGAAAAAATATAAATATCAAAAAAATTCCACACAGCAGCCATAACAAAAAATATCATCCCGGTTCCGTATAAAATGAAAACACCGGATTTGTAATAGCTTAAATCCCCTTTGAAAATCTTCCACATCATTCAGTTACTCCTCTTCAGGTTAAGTATGACTTTCTCTGTATAAATATTTTATATTCAACAATTATTAAAACCACAGATAAACTCACCATGCTTATAAGTTCGAAAAACGTTTCCGGATTAGTAACACTAAAAGTGAACCAGCTAATAACACTAATCCCAAAATAGGATCCGATAATCACTGCTGTTATAATAAATGTTATAATGAAAAAAAGAAAAACTACCTTAAAATAATATTTACCCGCATAAGCAAGATCACCCCATATCCAGAAAAAGAATATCCAGTTAATCAAGTAGGAACAGAACGTTATAATGCGAACACCTGCCCCGATTATAGTCACTGCAGGTTGAGCCATATAGGTAATAAACCATATAATAACCATACCTCCCAATAAAAACAAAACAAGCATAATCTGAGTGATAATGATTTGATTTACTTTTAGCGGTAAAAGTACAAGTACTCTGTTCTGCTTTTCTTTATCACATATCACTCCCAGAGAAATACAAAATATTACAATCACAATCGTAGAACTACCCATGGTAATAACATAGGCAGACTCTACCCCAGTAAGTAAAAGTAAAGCAGCCAGCAGCAGGGTAAATCCCCAGGCAAAAAAATAGTGAAACTTGAAATAGTTTATCTGGACTCTGAATAATTCCCACATATCTAAAATTCCTATTATTTTTTATGTTACGTTCTGTTATTTCTCAGTATCTGTACTGCAATCTCATCAATGGTCATACGGTTTTCCTTAATGTTTTCCGCACCTATTTTTCTGAGCTGCTCTCTGGTTTTGCTGAAATCATAACTGATAACCTGAAACACATTTCCTTCCTGAATTTTACTGACTGTTGCTTTAATATCAATATCCTCACCGGATAAACGGAAAGAAATCTTTCTCCACTGATCCAGCAGATCATCCTTGGCTGTTCTCTGAAAAACCTGACCGTCATGCAGGAAAATTAGCTCATCTGCCAATCTGCTGATATCGGAAAGAATATGAGTGGAATAGAATATAGCTCGATCACCGCTTTCCAAAATTTCAAAAAGAACATCCAGTACCTCAGTCCTGACTACCGGGTCCAGTCCCACTGTAGGTTCATCCAGGATCAAAAGCCGGGGTGAATGGGCCAAGGCACCAACCAGAGACAACTTTACCCGGTTTCCGCGGGATAAATCTTTAGCCCGTTTATTCAAGGGAAGTTGGAAGCGTTTGGCCAGCTTTAGAGCCCGTTGGTTCGACCAGTTGGGATAAAACCGGGAAAGAAACTTCAAGTTCTTCTCTCCTGACCAGTGTTCATAAAAGGCATGAACATCACCCACATATCCGATATCAAGTTTCCATTCAGGCTGATGGAGACTGTTCGGTTTCCCGAATACTTTCATCTCTCCTTTCTCCGCTCTGACCAAACCGGTTAAACAATGCATAGTAGTAGTTTTACCTGATCCATTGGGTCCTATATATCCCAAAACTATACCCGGTTCCAGAGAGAAACTCAGAGGTCCCAGTTGAAAATCCTTATATTTTTTTACTACATTATTGAATTCAAATGCCTGTACCATATTTTACTCCTCAATGATATATTTTATTCATCTTTGCTGTCCCTGAGTATCTCATCGATCATTATATGTATATCTTTGGCTTTTAAACCCTCAGTTACAGCAGAATTCACGGATCGCTGAATATTATTATAAAGTTTATCCTTTGCTATCTCTTCTTTCTCACTATCCTGCAGCTTTGATACAAAAAATCCCTTTCCTCTGCGGGAATGAATAATTCCTTCCTGCATTAAAATCTCATAGGCTCGCTGGACCGTAATGACACTGACCTTCTGTTCCCGGGCCAGTCCGCGTATGGAAGGCAGACTGTCACCCGCTCTCAGGTCTCCGGCAAGGATATGAGCCCGGATCTGTCTTACAATCTGGCTCTGTAAGGGTTCATCGGATAAATCTGTCAGATTTAAAAGCATATTCTTCCATATCTTGATATGACTTATTAATTAAGTACTGTGAAATAATACCCATAGAGATCACCGAGTAAGAAATGAAAAACCAGAGGATAAAATTTCTATACCTACAAAATGCCCCCCTTTTTCCTCTGAGCACTTGTATGTTTAAAGTGGGGCGGGGGGTTGAACCCGACGCACCCAAATTGTTCTTTGGATTATTAAAAATTCTTTGTACCCTGACAGAAGAGAAGGAGTGTGCTGTGGGCTTCGAGCCCGTCACAGAGTTACTTCCTTCTGTCAGGTAAAAATCGGTAAAAAACCTGGTGCAATGACACCGTATACGACAAGAATGATGTTTCCTGACAAATTGTTTCATGTAATAATCCAAAGGAGGTTTTATGTCAAATTTTTATCTCGGTATTGATGTCAGTAAAGGATACGCTGATTTTATCATGCTTGATGAGAAAAAACACATTGTCGAACCAAATTTTCAGTTAGATGATACCTTCAACGGTCACACTATGCTCTATCAGTTTTTCAATAAGTTTTTTGATACCTACCCGGATGCAACTGTATTTGCTGGCCTTGAAAGTACAGGCGGCTATGAGAATAACTGGTATCACAAATTACACACCTTTCAGGAATACTTTACCATTAACGTTGCACGCGTCAATCCTAAGGGCACTGATTACAACAATAAAGCAAACCTGAACCGCATCACCACTGACAAACTGGCTGCAAAAAACATCGCTGAGTATCTCATCAACCATCTGGATAAAATTAACTTTCCACAAGAAGATTACTTCTATCCGGTACGGCGAAAATGGAATTTTATCCATTCCTTATCCATGCACAGAGCTAAACTGCTGAGTCAGCTGGAATCGCTGATGTATGATGCAAACCCTGAACTCCTCGCCTTTTGTAAAAATAAAACCCCGCAATGGATTTTGAGACTGCTGCAAGTATGTCCCGCTGCTGATACCCTGGCTGGTGTGGGTATCGATACCGTAGCAAACATTCCCTATATCACGATAGAAAAAGCACACGCACTTATTAACAATGCTCAATCAAGCATCGCTTCTGCTGCTGATCCCCTAACCAAAGATACCATCCGGTATCTGAGTGCAGAAATTATGCACTTAACCAAGAAAATCGATGATCAGGTCCAAAAAATCGTGCACCACTATTCTTTGCCTGCAGTCAACCTCATCAAAACATTCACCGGTATCAGTGATACCTCTGCAATCGGATTGTTAGTATTGATAGGATCGGTTGAGCGATTTAGTAAAGTAAAGCAAATCACCTCCTTTTTTGGACTTCATCCGGTATTCAAAAAAAGTGGTGATGGAAAAAGTGGCATTAAAATGAGTAAACAGGGCAATAAAAAGATGCGAGCCATTTTGTTTATGGTTGCCCTTAATGCGATCACGCACAATCCGGTTATCAAAGAAGTATACACCAGAAATCTACAAAAAGGCAAAACCAGAATGGATGCGATCGGAGTATGCATGCATAAAATACTTAGAATTATCTATGGAATGCTCAAAAACAATCAGCCTTTTGATCCGGCGGTTGATAGAAGAAATCGTAACAGAAGTATGCACAAGAAAAACAAGGACAACACAAAAACAAACAGTATGAGGAGATATCATCTTTTAGCGATAATCATAGGAGCCCTTTTTTATTGGGGAAACGGGCCGCTTCCATATCATCAAGGATGGTATAAACTCTACGAAAATATCCATGGTGATTTGATTGGCATAGGTTTGGGGGTTTTAATTATTGGGAATGCAGAACAATATCACA